>WHST01000082.1 GCA_009379955.1 Streptosporangiales bacterium
ACAACGTCGGCTGATCGTTTACAGTTCTGAACACGATGGCCTCGATCCCTTCTAGCCCAAGGGTTCGAGGCCATCCTCTCCACCACCAGCCACCACATCATCGACCGCCACGCTGCGACTTTTTCAGGTCGAAGTAGCTACCTGTTCTGCACCCTCTGCGGACGACGCATGTATGGCAAGACCAAGCACCACACCGCCTATTACGTGTGCGCCCCGAAGAAGGCATGGCTCCCTGCGGGGCACCCGCCCTCGACCTACTGGGTACGCGAAGACCACCTCATGAACGGGCTCACCGAGTTCCTCGCCACCCAGGTCTTCGGGCCCTACCGCCAGGACCTGCTCGGTGACACGCTCCAGGCACTCGACGAGCAGGAGCGCCAGCAGCGGCTGGACCGGATCAGCGCCCTACGCCAGGCCATCACGACGACTCATACCAAGAGCAAACGGCTGATCCATACCCTCGAACTCGCCGAGGACATCGACGCCGACCTCATCCGCGACGTCAACACCCGCCGAGCCGAACTCCACGCCCAGCGCGCCGACCTGGAAAGTCAACTCGCCGACATCGAGGACGAAGTCCACCAGGAAGCCAACCTCCGCCTCCTCGACCAGCTCCCCGTCAGCCCCATCGACCTCGCGCACCTACCCGACGACCTGTCCCGCCGCCTCTTCGAAGCACTGCGTCTCGAGATCGGCTACGACTACCAGACCCGCACCGTGACTTGCCGGATCACTCTGACCGGCGACACCATTCACGCCGTCGCCCAGACCAGCACGCACACCGTCGACCAGGTCACTCAGCGCGACACAAACCGCCAGCAGGGCGAAATCGTGATCACGCCAGGACGTGATCACCCACCCGGGACCGTCTGTGTAGCGCCCCCGGCAGGATTCGAACCTGCGCTCACGGCTCCGGAGGCCGTTGCTCTATCCCCTGAGCTACGGGGGCTGACGTTCGATCGGACCAGCGCAGCCTACCAGTCGGTTCAGGGGCGGCGGCGTGGGTCGCGCGGTGGTCACACGACCTCGAAGTTGGACATCATCATCATGTCCTCGTGCTCGAGGTTGTGGCAGTGGAAGACGTACTTCCCGCGGTAGCCGTCGAAGCGGAGCAGGATCTCGGCCTGGCCGCCGTTGTCGAGGTTGACGGTGTCCTTCCGGCCGGCGTCGTACGGGCCGGGGCGCCCGTTCTGGCCCTTGGAGAGCACCTGTCCCTCGGCCAGGTGGACGTGGATCGGGTGCTCGACGTTGAGCGTGCGGATCTTCCACAGCTCGACGCTGCCGAGCGCGGGCCTGGCGTCCACGCGGTTCGGGTCGAACGGCTTGCCGTTGACGGTCCACAGGGTCATGCCGTGGGCCTCGGCGCCGCCGCGCTGGAACGTGAGCTCGCGGGTGACGGTGGCGTCCGAGCGGGTCAGCGGACGGACGTCGGCGAGCCGGTCGGGCACGCGGCTGTCGTCGGCGGCGCGGCGCGTGACCACGAAGCGCATGACCTGGGCGGTGCCGTCGTCGCCGAGCTCGTTGACGAGTGTCACCTGTTCGCCGACGCGGTACCTCGAGAAGTCCACGACGACGTCGAACCGCTCTGCCTGGGCGATGTCGATCCTCTCGTGCCGGACGGGACGGGCCAGCAGCCCCAGGTCGCTGCCGATCTGCACGAACGACGTGCCGCCCGGGGGCGGCGGGTCGAGCGCGAGGCGGTAGCGGCGGGCGTTCGAGGCGTTGAGCAGGCGGAACCGGTAGCGGGTGGCGGTGACCTCGAGGACGGGCCATGGCGCGCCGTTGACGAGGACGCAGTCGCCGAGCACGCCGCTCATGTAGTCGTCCTCGACGCCCGGCTGCCCGCGCAGCGACGGCGTTCGCGACGGGTAGTGGAACGCGCCGTCCTCGGTGAACGAGCGGTCGGTGATCATCAGTGGGACGTCGCGCTCGCCCGCGGGCAGGTCGAGCGCCTCCTCCTCGTCGTCGCGCACGAGGTGGAACCCGGCCAGTCCCCGGTAGACCGCGGGACCGGTGAAGTCCATGCGGTGGTCGTGGTACCAGAGGGTCGCGGCCGGCTGGTCCAGCGGGTACTCGTACGTCTTCGCGCCTCGCGCCAGCGCGCCGCCGTGTGCGTGGTCGTCGTCCCAGCCGCTGACGGGCGCGATCATGTCGGTGGGGTAGCCGTCGTGCTCGGCCGGGGTGCGGCCGCCGTGCAGGTGGACGACCGTCGGCACGCCGAGCTCGTTGCGGTGCCTGACGACGGTGCGCCTGCCGCGGCGTGACTCGACGGTGGGACCGGGGAAGATCCCGTCGTACCCCCACACCTCGGTCGTCACGCCGGGCAGGATCTCGGCCTTCGCCACCCGCTGCGTGATCTCGTAGTGGTCGGCGTCCCCGGTCCTCCGCACCGGCTTCAGCACCGGCGGGATGGGCAGCGGGACCTGGAACGGCTTCGGCAGCTCCAGCCCGCTGCGCAGCACGGTGCCGGCGCTGCCCTGGGCGCTGTTGTTGCCTCCTCCGGACGGGAGGACACCGCTCCCGCACGCGACGGCGCCGGCGGGCACGAACAGCGCGACGCCCCCGGCGAGTCCGAGGCGCAGGAAGTCCTTGCGCGACATCTCCACGTGGTGTTCCTCTCCGCGGCGTGCGCCGCTCAGCTGGACGTGTCCTTGTCGCGCCCGCCGCGCCGGCCGACGAGCACTCCGGCGACGACGCCGAGCAGCCCGCAGACCGGGGTGAGCGCGCCGAGGGCGCCGATGACGGGGCCGGAGAGGTCGCCGGCACTGCCGACCCCGACGGCGGCGCGCGCGACGACCTCGGTCAGGACGAAGCCGAGGATGACTCCGCAGAAGAAGCCGAGTACGGCCAGTCCAAGGGTGCGCACGGCAGGTTCCTCTCTCACTCGGACGATCAGTGGTCTCTCCGACGACGCTAGGGACGTACGCGCCTCACGTCGTCGGGCGACGGTCGCGTCGTGCGGTCGCCTCTCGACGTACGCGCGGCATGCGCGGGTACACCGAGAGGCGACACCGGCTGCCGCCTTCGGCGTGATGGCACCGGCGCCTGCGGTGGCTACGCTTACCGCGTGCGACGACCGGACGGACCGAACGGGCCGGCCACGGTGCGGGATCACCCTGGTCTCGGATCGGTGCCGCCGGTGGTCGTCGACGCGGTCCTCGGTGCCGCGGTGGCCGTCGTCGTCGCGGTCGCGATCGCCGCCAACCTCGGCGGGCAGCGCTCGCCCGAGCCCCTCGCGTACCTGTTCGCGCTCGGCCTCGGCCTGCTCATGCTCGTGCGGCGGCGCTACCCGGTGCTCGCCCTCGTCGCGACGTCCGTCGGCCTCCTCGCGTACTACGTCGGCGACTACCCGCCCGTCGGGCTCGCGCTCCCGGTCGCGGCCGCGCTGTACTCCGCCGCGGAGCAGGACCGCCTCCGCTGGGCGGTCGGCATGAGCGTCGCACTGCTCGCGATCTCGACCTTCTTCCGCGTCCGCGAGGGCGACGACCTCGGCTACCTGCTCGGGTACGAGCTGGCGACCACCGTCGCGGTGATGGCCGCGGCGGTCGCGCTGGGCGACGGCGTACGGGCGAGGCGGATGTATCGCGCGGAGCAGCGCCGGCGCGAGGCGCTGATGCTGGCCGAGCGTGAGCACGAGGCGGCGGAACGGGTCGAGCAGGAGCGCCTGCGCATCGCCCGCGACCTCCACGACGTCCTCGCGCACACGGTCGCGGTCGTGTCGATCCAGTCCGACGTCGCCACAGAGGCGCTCGACGACGAGGACGACGAGGCCACCCGCGCCGCGCTCGCCACCATCCGTTCGGCGAGCAGTGAGGCGACCCGGGAGCTCCGCTCGACGCTCGCCGTCCTCAGGCGGCCCGCGGAGGGCGAGCCCGTGCTGCCGACCGGCAGCCTGCGGCACCTCGACACCGTCGTCTCGGCCACGACCGAGAGCGGGCTGCCGGTCGACCTCCGCGTCGAGGGCGAGCCCGAGCCGCTGCCCGCGGTCGTCGACACGACCGCCTACCGCATCGTCCAGGAGTCGCTCACCAACGCCCTGCGGCACGCCGACGCCGACCGGGTCGAGCTCGTCCTCCGCTACTCCGCCGACCGCCTGGAGATCCAGGTCACCGACGACGGACACGGCGGCGACGCCGGGACCGGACGCGGAGTCACCGGGATGCGCGAGCGGGCCGAGCTGGTCGGCGGCACCGTGGCCGCAGGCAGCCACCCGGGCGGCGGGTTCCGTGTGTCCGCCGTCCTGCCCGTGGCGGTGCACCGATGATCCGGGTCGCGCTGGTCGACGACCAGCACCTCGTGCGCACCGGGCTGCGTGCGCTGCTCGAACGCGCCGACGACATCGCGGTGGTCGGCGAGGCCGCCGACGGGGCCGCCGCGGTGTCGCTGGTCCGCGCCGAGCTCCCCGACGTGGTGCTGATGGACGTGCGGATGCCGGGCGTCGACGGCATCGAGGCCACCAGACGCATCGTGGCGGACGAACACCTGCGCGAGGTCCGGGTCGTCATGCTGACGACCTTCGACACCGACGAGCACCTCTTCGAGGCGATCCGCGTGGGCGCGGCCGGCTTCCTCCTCAAGGACACCGGCCCCGACGAGCTGCGCCAGGCGGTACGCGTCGTCGCCGGCGGCGAGGCGTTGCTGTCCCCGTCGATCACCCGGCGGGTCATGGACGCGGCGGCGTCCTCCGCGCCGCTGCGGTCCGACGAGCGGCTCGCGCCGCTCACCGAGCGCGAGCGGCAGGTGCTCGTCGAGATCGCGGCCGGCCGGTCGAACGACGAGATCGCCGAGGTGCTCTCGATCAGCCCGGCGACCGCGCGCACCTACGTCAGCCGCCTGCTCAGCAAGCTCCTCGCCCGCGACCGGGCCCAGCTCGTCGTCATCGCCTACCAGAGCGGCGCCGTCCCCTCGGGCCGGGACCAAGCGTGAGCGATACGGACCGGTTGCGGTCAGGCGACGGATTGCGCAACCTCGGGACGCGCGCCGGCGCGTCGACGTACGGTCGAGGCATGAGTGGCGCGGGAAGGGTTCTGGTCGTCGACGACGATCCCGTCATCCGTCAGCTCATCGCGGTCAACCTCGAGCTCGAGGGCTTCGAGGTGATCGAGGCGGGTGACGGCGAGGAGGGCATCGCCCAGGCGCTGGCCCATCGACCCGACGTCGTCGCGCTCGACGTGATGATGCCGCGGATGGACGGCTGGGTCACCGCGCTCCGGCTGAAGAACGACGCCCGCACCAGCGGTATCCGCATCGTCATCGTCTCCGCGCGCACCCAGCGCAGTGACCTCGACCGGGGTAAGCAGGTCGGCGCCGACGCCTACGTCTGCAAGCCGTTCGACCCCGCCGAGCTCGTCGAGGTGATCGGCCGGCTGGTCAGGGAGCGGGCGTCCTGACCTCACCCCGCGCGGACGCCTCGCTGCCCGAGGCCCGCCGTTCGCTCGTGCTGCGCGCCGCCGGACGGTCGGCCGGCCGCACGCCGGCCGACGTCCCCGTCCAGGGTGTCCGGGTCGTGGGTGACGGCGCTGCCCAGGTCGCGACGTACGGGGACCTCGTGCACCTGGTGGGCGCCGACGCGGCGGCGTACGCACTCGTGCGGACGCGGCGCTCGCGTCCGGTCGGCGTCGACCTGGACATCTGGTCGGGCAGGGACGAGCGCAACCCGCTGTGGCGGGTCGCCTTCGTCGCCTACTGGTCGGGCGAGCTGGTGCGCGTCGACGGGCACCCTCCCGACCCCGCGGCGGGCATCGACGACGCCGAGGCGGTGCGGCTGACGGCCGCGCTCGACGGTCTCCGCGACGCCCGGGACGCCGCCGGATCCAGGGGCGAGCCGCACCGGCTCGCCGACCACCTGGAACACGACGTGGTGCCGGCGCACCAGGCGTTCACCGGACTGGTCCACAGGTACGTGTCCAGACTGCGAGACGATCCGGCCGGTCCCGACGTAGCGGCGTACCGTTCGAGTCTGTCTCTCCTGAC
Organism: Streptosporangiales bacterium; assembly: GCA_009379955.1. Taxonomy (NCBI): domain Bacteria; kingdom Bacillati; phylum Actinomycetota; class Actinomycetes; order Streptosporangiales; species Streptosporangiales bacterium. The sequence goes on from WHST01000082.1 coordinate 5,974, forward strand.
CCGCTGCGTCGACGAGGTCACCGCTGCCCTCGCCCTGCTGGGCGCGTCCTTGCCCGCCCGGTCGGAGGAGGCGAGTGTGGGGAGGAAAGGACCCGGAGCGTACGGAGGGGAACGAGGATGAGCAGGAACGTGCACCCTGCCGGGCAGCTGCACGCGGACATGCTGACGGAGGGTGCGACGTCGGCGCCTCCGGTCGACCTCAACGCGCTCGAGGGCGGCATCTGGTCCGCGACGGCCGAACGCGTCGGCGGCGCGATCAGCGTCGGTGGCGTCGACCTGCGCACCCTGGTACGCGAGCACGGCTCGCCCGCCTACGTGCTCGACGAGACGGACTTCCGCGCACGCTCGCGGGCACACCGCGAGGCGTTCGCCGGGTTCGACGTCTACTACGCGGGCAAGGCGTTCCTCTCCACGACCGTGGCGCGATGGCTCGCCGAGGACGGCCTCTCCCTCGACGTCTGCACGCTCGGCGAGCTCGCCATCGCGCGGCGCGCGGGCTTCCCCGCCGAGCGCATCGCCCTGCACGGCAACAACAAGTCGGTCGCCGAGCTGTCGGCCGCGCTCGACGAGGGCGTGGGCCGCATCGTCGTCGACTCCTTCGTCGAGATCGACCGGCTGGCGAAGCTCGCCGCCGACAAGGGCGCGCAGCCGAGCGTCCTGCTCCGCGCGTCGGTGGGCGTCGAGGCCCACACGCACGAGTTCATCGCGACCGCCCACGAGGACCAGAAGTTCGGGTTCGCGATCGCGACGGGCGAGGCGCTCGAGGCCGTACGCCGTGTACTCGCCTCGGCCCCGTTGCGCCTCGTGGGCCTGCACAGCCACATCGGCTCGCAGATCTTCGACACCGACGCGTACGAGCTCGCGGCACAGCGTCTCGTCCGCCTCGCCCTGCGGGTGCGCGACCAGCACGACCTGACGATCCAGGAGCTCGGCATGGGCGGTGGCCTCGGCATCGCGTACGTGCCAGGTGACGACCCGCCCGCGACGGAGGAGTTCGCCACCGCGCTCCGCACCATCGTCACCAGGGAGTGCGAGGCGAACGGGCTCCCCGTCCCTCGGCTGTCCGTCGAGCCGGGTCGTGCGATCGCCGGTCCCGCCATGTGCACCGTCTACGAGGTGGGCACGGTCAAGCCGGTGCGCATCGGTTCCGCGGGTGTCCGCACGTACGTCTCCGTCGACGGCGGGATGAGCGACAACATCCGTACCGCGCTGTACGGCGCCGAGCACTCCTGTGCAGTGGCGAACCGTGCCTCGGAGTCGCCGCCGGTCCTCGCCCGCGTCGTCGGCAAGCACTGCGAGTCCGGCGACATCGTCGTCAGGGACGTCTACCTGCCGGGCGACGTCGCGCCCGGCGACCTCGTTGCGGTGCCGGGCACGGGCGCGTACTGCCGGGCCATGGCGAGCAACTACAACCAGGTACCACGCCCGCCGATCGTCGCCGCGCGGGAGGGCCGTTCCCGGGTCGTGGTGCGCCGCGAGACGATGGACGACCTGCTCCGGCTCGACGTCGGGGCGGACGACACCGACCGGGAGGCGAAGGAGTGACCCGTGCCTGAGCGGACGAGCGGGCGCGCGGCGACCCCTGCCGGGGGATCGGTACGGATCGCGTTGCTCGGGTGCGGCGTGGTCGGCGGTGCCCTCGTACGGCTGATGCGCGACCAGGCCGACGACCTGGCGGCCCGCGTGGGCGCTCCGCTCGAGCTCGCCGGGGTCGCGGTCCGCCGGCCGGGGCGGCAGCGCGACGTCGAGCTCGACCCGTCGATCGTGACCACCGACGCGACGGAGCTGGTGACCCGCGACGGAGTCGACCTCGTCGTCGAGGTGATCGGGGGCATCGAGCCCGCGCGCACGCTGATCCTCGACGCCGTGCATGCCGGCAAGTCCGTCGTCACGGCCAACAAGGCGCTGCTCGCGACCCACGGCGCCGAGCTGCACGACGCCGCGCGGGCGCAGGGCGTCGACCTCTACTACGAGGCGAGCGTCGCCGGCGGCATCCCGCTGCTGCGGCCGCTGCGCGAGTCGCTCGTCGGCGACACCGTGCACCGGGTGCTCGGCATCGTCAACGGCACCACCAACTACATCCTCACCCGCATGTCGGAGACCGGCGCCGGCTTCGCCGACGCGCTGGAGGAGGCGACCGCACTCGGCTACGCCGAGGCCGACCCGACGGCCGACGTCGACGGCTACGACGCCGCCGCGAAGGCCGCGATCCTCGCCGAGCTCGCGTTCCACACCCGCGTCACCGCGGCCGAGGTCTACCGCGAGGGCATCTCCGACGTCAGCGCCGCAGACGTCGCGAGCGCGCGGGAGATGGACTGCGTCGTCAAGCTCCTCGCCATCGCGGAGCGCAGCGCGGCGGGCGACAGCGTCGACGTCCGCGTGCACCCGGCGATGATCCCGCGCAGCCACCCGCTCGCCGGGGTACGCGAGGCGTACAACGCGGTCTTCGTCGAGTGCTCGGCGGCCGGACAGCTGATGTTCTACGGCCAGGGGGCGGGCGGTCCTCCCACGGCGAGCGCGGTGCTCGGCGACGTCGTCGCGGTGGCGCGCAACGCGCGGGCGGGACGCTCCGCGGTCGGCAGCCCGCCGTACGCGCAGCTGCGGGTGCGGCCGATGGGCGAGGTCGCCACCAGGTACCACCTGAGCCTCGACGTGCTGGACAAGACCGGCGTGCTCGCCGAGGTCGCGCTGGTCTTCGCGGCCCAGGGCGTCTCGCTGCAGACGGTGCGGCAGGAGGGGCACGGCGACGACGCACAGCTCGTCGTCGTCACCCACGTCGCGCCCGACGCCGCGCTCTCGGCGACCGTGGAGGAGCTCCGCAACCTCGCCGTCGTCCGCGAGGTGGCGTCGGTGATGCGGGTCGAAGGGCTCTAGGACCGAAGCGATCGCGTGAAAGGCACCAGCACGATGGGGAGGGCACGATGGGCCTCTGGCGAGGCGTGATCGAGGAGTACCGCGCCCGGCTGCCGGTCGGCGACGACACGCCGGTCGTGACCCTCGGCGAGGGCGGCACCCCGCTCGTGCCGGCGCCGCGGCTGTCCGAGCGCACCGGTTGCGAGGTGTACCTCAAGGTCGAAGGCGCCAACCCGACGGGCTCGTTCAAGGACCGCGGCATGACCGTCGCGATCTCCAAGGCGCTCGAATCCGGCGCCGAAGCGGTGGTCTGCGCGTCCACCGGCAACACCAGCGCGAGCGCCGCGGCGTACGCGACCCGCGCGGGGCTGTCCTGCGCCGTGCTGCTGCCGCGGGGGAGGGTCGCGCTCGGCAAGCTCACCCAGGCGATCGCGTTCGGCGCCACCCTGCTCGAGGTCGAGGGGTCGTTCGACGACTGCCTGCGCGTCGCGCGCGACCTCGCCGAGCGCCACCCGGTGCTGCTCGCGAACTCCGCCAACCCGGACGGCCACCGCCTCGCCGGGCAGAAGACGGCGGCGTACGAGATCGTCGACGCGCTCGGGCGCGCACCCGACGCCCACCTGCTGCCGGTGGGCAACGCGGGCAACATCGCCGCGTACTGGCAGGGCTACGTCGAGTACGCCAAGGACGGCGTGACCAACCTCACGCCTCGGCTGCTCGGGTTCCAGGCGGCCGGTGCGGCGCCCATCGTCGCCGGTGAGGTCGTCCCCGAGCCGCACACGGTCGCGACCGCGATCCAGGTCGGCAACCCCGCGTCGTGGCAGCGTGCCCTCGCGGCACGCGACGAGTCCGGCGGCTCCATCGAGGCCGTCACCGACGAGCAGATCCTCGACGCGTACCACCTCGTGGCGGCCGAGGAGGCCGTGTTCTGCGAGCCGGCGTCCGCCGCGAGCGTCGCCGGGCTCCTCGCCGCGAGGCGGTCGGGGCTGCTCGAGGCGGGGTCGCTCGCGGTGTGCACGCTCACCGGCAACGGCCTGAAGGACCCCGGTCACGCCGTCGCCGGCCGCCCTGAGTCGGAGACGATCCCGGCCGAGGTCGGCGCCGTCGCGGCGAAGCTCGGCCTGACCACCGCGTGAGCATGACCGTCCGCGTCCGGGTGCCGGCCACGAGCGCCAACCTCGGACCGGGGTTCGACACCGCGGGTCTCGCGCTCGCGCGGTACGACGAGGTCGAGGCGTCGGTCGTCGAGTCGGGCCTGCGGGTCGACGTCGAGGGCATCGGTGCCGACTCGCTCCCGCGCACCGAACGACACCTGGTCGTACGCGCTGCGCGTGCCGCGTTCGAGGAGCTGGGCGGTCAGCCCGCAGGTTTCGCGGTGCGGTGCCGCAACGCGATCCCGCACGGCAGGGGCCTCGGCTCGTCCGCCGCGGCGATCGTCGCGGGCGTGGTGGCGGCCCGGGCTCTGCACGGGTGCGCCGACCCCGCGGGAGCGGAAGCGTTGCCGCTCGCCGCACGGCTCGAGGGACACCCGGACAACATCGCGGCCTGCCTGCTCGGCGGCGTCACGTTCGCGTGGACGGACGCCGACGGCACCGTCGACGCGGCACGCTTCGATCCCGCGCCCGACCTGACGGCCGTGGCGCTGGTGCCGCCGTTCGGACTGTCCACCAGGCGCGCCCGCGGACTGCTGCCCGCCCAGGTCCCGCATGCCGACGCCGCCGCGAACGCGGCGCGCGCCGCGCTGCTCGCGCCCGCGCTCACCGGCCGGCTCGACCTGCTGCGGGTCGCGACCGAGGACCGCCTGCACCAGGCGTACCGGGAGCCGGCGATGCCCGACACCCTGCGCCTCGTCGCCGCGCTGCGCGCGGCTGGCCATGCGGCCGTCGTGTCGGGCGCGGGTCCGGCCGTCCTCGTGCTCGGCTCGGCGCAGAGCACCGCGTCGGCGCGTACCCTCGCCGTCGCGGCGGCGCCGGACTGGGACGTCGTCGACGTCCCGATGGACGGGACGGGTGCGGTGGTGCTCTGACCTGCGTCTTCGCCGTCCCGGCACCGCGCGGGGCGGTCGGCGCGACCACGCAGTGCGCGCGTGACGTGCCGAATCGAGGCGTGATGCACGGTTCCGGCCGGAAGGGTGCTAATCTTCGTACTGCGTCGGGTTCCCAGCAGGGCACACCAGCTCGTCCGACAGCCCAGCAGGGCGGTTTTCGTACCCCAAGCAGTTGTCACGAGGTGCAGAGCACCCGGATTCGGGAACCCACGCATTGCGAGTAACCATCGATGGTTGCCAACCCGATCCGAAAGTAGCCGTACCTGCTGATCCAAAGCGTACGCGGGCGAAGCTACTTTCGAATCGATTGGCAACGCACTCGAACTCTGGAGGCAATCCTTTGGTGCCGCCGCCTTGCGGCGCTCCAGCTGGTTGTTCATAACCCCTCTTGGCTCCCAGGAGAAGGGAACCTTTCGTGAGCGACACCACGCAGGTCGCGCAGGACTCCGTCAGCGACGAGTCCGCCGACCGTGCATCCACTACACCAGCAAGGCGGCGGGGCGGGCTGAGCGGCATGTTGCTCTCCGAGCTCCAGCAGATGGCCTCCGGCATGGGCATCACAGGCACGGCCAAGATGCGTAAGGGCGAGCTGGTCAACGCCATCAAGGAGCGCCAGTCCGGCGGGTCGGGTGCCGCCGCCGAGCGGCGCAACGGCGCACCGCCGGAGCGAGCGGCCGCGGCCGAGGCGCAGCCCACGCTCGACGCGGGCGAGCCCGTGACGCAGTCCGCGTCACGTGAGCAGGGCCCGCCGAACGCGAGCGCCGCCGCCGAGGGCGGACGCGCCGAGCGTGGTCGGCGCACGTCCGCCGAGCGGGGCGGTTCGCGTGAGCGGCCCCGGCGGTCAGACGACCAGGGCGACGAGCGTCCGGCGAACGAGGCCGGCCGGTCCGGTGGCGAGACGCGCGACGACAAGCGCGACGACCAGGACGGTCGGCAGCGCGGCGCCCGCCAGCAGAACGACCGTCAGCAGAGCGACCGTCAGCAGAGCGACCGCCAGCAGGACGGCGGTGGCCGCGACAACCGTCAGCAGGACGGGGGCCGCGAGGGCGGCGGCCGCGACCGGCAGGACAACCGCCAGCAGGACAACCGCCAGCGCGGCGGGGGCGGCGGTGGTGGCGGTGCCGGCGGTGCCGGTGGCGACGACGACGGAAGTGGTGGCCGGCGCCGTCGCGGGCGCAGGTTCCGTGACCGCAACCGGGGCCGCGGCACGGGTGGTGAGCGGTTCGGCGGCGTCGGTGGCGAGGGCGAGCCCGAGGTCAGCGACGACGACGTCCTCATCCCGGTGTCGGGCATCCTCGACATCCTCGACAACTACGCGTTCATCCGTACCTCCGGCTACCTGCCCGGCTCCGACGACGTCTACGTCTCGCTGTCGCAGGTCCGCAAGCACGGGCTGCGCAAGGGCGATGTGGTCGCGGGCGCGGTGCGTCAGCCGCGCGAGGGGGAGCGCCAGCAGAAGTACAACCCGCTGGTCCGGGTCGACTCGATCAACGGCATGCAGCCCGACCAGGCGCGTGGCCGGGTGGAGTTCGGCAAGCTCACGCCCCTGTACCCGCAGGACCGGTTGCGCCTGGAGAACGAGTCCAGCAACCTGACCACGCGGATCATCGACCTCGTGGCGCCGATCGGCAAGGGCCAGCGCGGTCTCATCGTGTCGCCGCCGAAGGCCGGCAAGACGATGATCCTGCAGGCGATCGCCAACGCGATCACCACCAACAACCCCGAATGCCACCTCATGGTCGTCCTCGTCGACGAGCGGCCCGAGGAGGTCACCGACATGCAGCGGTCGGTGAAGGGCGAGGTCATCGCCTCGACCTTCGACCGTCCGGCCGACGACCACACCACGGTCGCCGAGCTCTCCATCGAGCGGGCCAAGCGCCTCGTCGAGCTCGGCTACGACGTGGTCGTGCTGCTCGACTCGATGACCAGGCTCGGCCGTGCGTACAACCTCGCCGCACCGGCGAGCGGCCGGATCATGTCCGGTGGTGTCGACTCGACCGCGCTCTACCCGCCGAAGCGGTTCTTCGGCGCGGCGCGCAACATCGAGAACGGCGGCTCGCTCACCGTGCTCGCCACCGCGCTCATCGAGACCGGGTCGCGCATGGACGAGGTGATCTTCGAGGAGTTCAAGGGCACCGGCAACATGGAGCTCATCCTCAACAGGAAGATCGCGGACAAGCGCGTCTACCCGGCGATCGACGTCGACGCGTCCGGCACCCGCAAGGAGGAGCTGCTCCTCCACGGCGAGGAGCTCAAGATCGTCTGGAAGCTCCGCCGGGTGATCTCGTCGCTCGAGATGCAGCAGGCGCTGGAGCTGCTGCTGCAGCAGATGCGCAAGACGTCGAGCAACACCGAGTTCCTGCTCCAGGTGCAGAAGACCACCCCGCTGCAGCAGGACAACAAGGACTGAGGACGGCGGGAACAACCTGCTCTGGCAGACTGTTCCGCTGCATACCGGCACCGCCTCCCGCCGCGTCCACCTGGCGCGACGAACCGGTGCTGACGAGCGAGGAGACAACGTGAAGGCTGGAATCCACCCCGAGTACGTCGAGACGACGGTCACCTGCACCTGCGGCAACACCTTCGTCACGCGCAGCACCGCCGAGAACGGCGTGATCCACGCCGACGTGTGCTCGAACTGCCACCCGTTCTACACCGGCAAGCAGAAGATCCTCGACACCGGTGGTCGGGTCGCGCGCTTCGAGTCGCGGTACAAGAAGGCCCGCAAGGGCTCGGACGGCGACACCAAGTAGCGATCGTCCGGCGCCGGCGCAGCACCGCCAAGTAGCGGGTGCCGCGACCGGCGCCGTTTCGTGTCCGCGGGGCGGCTGTCTCCGCCCCGGGGCATACTGGCGGGCGGGGACTCCGGGGAGCGACGTAGCGGTCGCGTGGCAGCAGTAGAAGGGTCAGGCGAAACGGCCGTGTTCGAGGTCGTCGACGATCTCGCCACCGAGTATGCCGAGCTGGGGCGGCAGCTCTCCGATCCCGCGATCCACGGGGACCAGGCGAAGGCACGCGAGCTGGGCAGGCGCTACGCCGAGCTCGGCCGCATCCTCACGGTCCACAAGGCATGGCAGGACGCCGGCAACGACCTGCAGGCCGCGGTGGAGCTCTCGGCCGAGGACTCGTCGTTCGCCGCCGAGGCCGACTCGCTGCGCGAGAGTCGCGCCGAGCTGGAGGCGCGGGTACGACGCCTGCTCGCGCCGCGCGACCCGGCCGACGACAAGGACGCGATCGTCGAGATCAAGGCGGGCGAGGGTGGCGAGGAGTCGGCGCTGTTCGCCGGCGACCTGCTCCGCATGTACTCCAGGTACGCCGAGCAGCGAGGGTTTCGCACCGAGGTGCTCGACGGCACCGAGTCCGGGCTCGGCGGCTACAAGGACGTCACCCTGGCGGTGAAGGTCAGGGGCGGCCCCCCCGAGCCGGGCGCGGGACCGTACGGCCTGCTCAAGTTCGAGGGCGGCGTGCACCGCGTCCAGCGGGTTCCGGTGACCGAGTCGCAGGGCCGCATCCACACCTCCGCCGCTGGCGTGCTCGTGTTCCCCGAGGCCGAGGAGTACGAGGTCGAGGTCGACGAGAAGGACCTCCGCATCGACGTCTTCCGGTCCTCGGGACCCGGCGGCCAGAGCGTCAACACGACCGACTCGGCCGTCCGCATCACGCACGTGCCGACCGGCGTCGTGGTCTCGTGCCAGAACGAGCGCAGCCAGCTGCAGAACCGCGACCGCGCCATGCGCATGCTCCGGGCACGGCTGCTCGCACTCCGGCAGGCCGAGGCGGAGAAGGAGGCGTCGGCGGCGCGGCGCAACCAGGTGCGCACGGTGGACCGGTCCGAGCGCGTGCGCACGTACAACTTCCCGGAGAACCGCATCTCCGACCACCGCACGGGCTACAAGGCCTACAACCTCGACCACGTCCTCGACGGCGAGCTCGAGCCGGTGATCCGGTCGCTGCTCGACGCCGACTCGGCGGCGCGGCTGGCCGCCTCCCAGACGTGAGGGTGCGGGACACCGGCGAGCGCGCCGACCTCAGGGAGACCCTCGCGGCGGCGACGGAACGGTTGCGTGCCGCGGGGCTCGAGGCGCCGCGGGCCGACGCCGAGATCCTCGCCGCCCACGTGCTCGGCGTGCTACCTGCACGGGTGGCGCTCGCCGATGCGTTCACCGCACCGCAGGGCGAGGCGTACGACGTGGCGGTCGACCGGCGCACGGCGCACGAGCCCGTGCAGCACATCACCGGCACCGCGTACTTCAGGCACCTCACGCTCGCCGTCGGTCCCGGGGTGTTCGTGCCGCGGCCGGAGACCGAGTCGCTCGCCGGTTGGGTGGTCGACGCGCTCGCCGGGCGCGACGGCGCCGTGGTGGTCGACCTGTGCACCGGTTCCGCGGCGGTCGCGCTGGCGGTCGCCACCGAGCGCCCCGGCGTCCGCGTCCACGCGGTCGAGGTCGACGAGCACGCGTACGCGTGGGCGCGCCGCAACGTCGACACCGTCGCGCCGGACGCCGTCCGGCTGCACCTCGGCGACGCCCGCGAGGCGCTCCACGACCTCGACGGCGGCGTCGACGTCGTCGTCGCGAACCCCCCGTACGTCCCCACCGGCGCCGACGTGCCGGCCGACGTCCGCCGCGATCCCGAGCTCGCCCTCTACGCGGGTCCCGACGGTCTCGACGGCGTCCGCCTGGTCGCCGGGGTCGCCGCGCGCCTGCTCGCACCCGGCGGGCTGCTCGCGTGCGAGCACGACGACGGCCACGGGGAGGCGGCGCCGGCGCTGCTGCGGCGTCTGCAAGGCTGGACCGACGTACGAGACCACGATGACCTGGCCGGCAGGCCGAGGTTCGTCACCGCGATGCGGGAACCCCCCACATGATCATGGATTGGCCGGACACGTGAGCAGGACGTACGACTGCGCGGATCTCGATGAGCGGGAGGCGGGCGTCCGCGAGGCTGCCGATGCCGTGAGCAGGGGCGAGCTCGTGGTCCTGCCCACCGACACCGTGTACGGCGTGGGTGCCGACGCCTTCACGCCTGACGCCGTGGGGGCGCTGCTGGCGGCGAAGGCGCGCGGTCGCGACCTGCCCGTGCCGGTGCTCGTCGGCTCCGAGACCATGCTGTCCGGCATCGTGTCCGACCTGCCCGACGACGCGTCGGTGCTCACCGGGGAGTTCTGGCCGGGCGGCCTCACGATCATCGTCCGACACGCCCCCTCGCTCGCCTGGGACCTCGGCGACAGCCTCGGCACCGTTGCGGTCCGCATGCCCCTGCACCCCGTCGCGCTGGCGTTGATCGCCGAGACCGGGCCACTCGCCGTCAGCAGCGCCAACGTCTCCGGCAGCCCGCCCGCCGTGACCGTCGACGAGGCCGCCGACCAGCTCGGCGACAGCGTCGCGGTCTACCTCGACGGCGGACGCTGCGAGGACTCCGTCCCGTCGACGATCGTCGACCTGACCGGCGATGTCCCGTATGTCAGCCGCGTGGGCGTGATCGGTCTCGAGGAGCTGCGCAAGGTGCTCCCCGGCTTGGCAGAATCGAATCCGGCGGAGTGACCGGGCTGCTGACCGGGCGAAAGTTCCGGTGACATCTTCCTGGAAGTTCGCTGGATCGCATCGGTCGCCGTCACCGCCGCACACGCCCGCCCGTTACGCTTTCGTTTCACCAGGTCCACGAGGGGAGATTCATGTCCGAGGCACAGCGCTCAGGTGAGGCGACGCTCCTGGACGCGGTGCTCCGTGAGGTCAAGCGGGTCATTGTCGGTCAGGACCGGGTCATCGAACGGCTCGTCGTATGCCTGCTCGCGCAGGGGCACGCGCTGCTCGAGGGCCTGCCGGGGCTGGCGAAGACGCTGGCCGCCGAGACCCTCTCGACCACGGTCGGCGGGAAGTTCGCGCGCATCCAGTTCACCCCCGACCTGCTCCCCGCCGACATCATGGGCACCCGCATCTACCGGCAGTCGACCGAGACCTTCGATGTCGAGCTCGGGCCGGTCTTCGTCAACTTCCTGCTCGCGGACGAGATCAACCGCGCGCCGGCGAAGGTGCAGTCGGCGCTGCTGGAGGTCATGGCCGAGCACCAGGTGTCGATCGGCGGCAAGACCTACCCGGTGCCGGAGCCGTTCCTCGTCCTCGCCACCCAGAACCCGATCGAGCAGGAGGGTGTCTACCCGCTGCCCGAGGCGCAGTCCGACCGCTTCCTGATGAAGATCCTGGTGCCGTACCCGCACCCGCTCGAAGAGGTCGAGATCGTCGAGCGCATGGGCGTCAACCCGCCGCACGCCCAGCCGGTGCTCGAGCTCGAGCAGCTCGTCGCGATCCAGACGGCGGTCAAGCAGATCAGGGTCGACCGGCCGGTGCTCGACTACGCCGTCACCCTGGTCCTCGCGACCCGTGACCCCGACAGGTACGGCCTGGAGGACCTGAAGCCGATGCTGACGTGCGGCGCGAGCCCGCGCGCGAGCCTCGGCCTCATCGCCGCCGGGCGTGCGCTCGCCCTGCTGCGCGGCCGCGACTTCCTCGTCCCGCAGGACGTCTACGACGTCGCCGCCGACGTGCTGCGGCACCGCCTGGTGCTCTCGTACGAGGCGCTGGCGCAGAGCCTCAGCGCCGACGAGATCGTCTCGCGGGTGCTCCAGGGCATCGGCCTGCCACGGCTCGATGGCTCGACCCCGCTCACCGGCACGCCGCGACACCTGCCGCCCAACGGTGCGCCGCCGCCGCACCCCGACCATCGTGTCCAGGCCGGGCAGGCAGGCCCGCCCGCCCCGTACCGGGGTTGACCGCGATGCCGCCAGAACAGGTGACGCAGCCGAGCATCTTCGCCGGAGGCACCGAGGAGATCCTGCGCAGGCTGGAGCTCACCGTCACGCGGAAGCTCGACGGCCTGCTGCAGGGGGAGTACCACGGCCTCGTGCCCGGACACGGCAGCGAGTACGGCGAGACGCGCGCGTACCAGCTCGGCGACGACGTCCGGCACATCGACTGGAACGTCACGGCGCGGATGATCGAGCCGTTCGTGCGCGAGACGATCGCCGACCGTGAGCTCGAGACGTGGCTGTGCGTCGACGTCAGCGCCAGCCTCGACTACGGCACGGCCGCGTGTGAGAAGGACGACCTCGCGGTGGCGGCGGCGGGCGCCGTCGCGTTCCTCACCCAGCGCGTGGGCAACAGGATCGGCGCGGTGCTGGGCAGGCCGGGGGGCTACACGACGATCCCGGCCCGGTCGGGCCGCGTGCACGTGACGGGGCTGCTCCGCACCCTGATGACGCATCTCGACGCCGACGAGGGCCAGACGAGGCTCGCCGCGGCGATCAGGCGTACCGGCATGATGGCGCGGCGCCGCGGGCTCGTCGTGGTGATCTCCGACTTCCTCGACGACAGCGACTGGTCGACCGAGCTGCGGCGGCTCACCACCAGGCACAACGTGCTCGTGGTGGAGGTGATCGACCCGGTCGAGATGGCGATCCCCAACGTCGGGGTGATCACCGTGTTCGACCCCGAGACCGGCAACGGTCGGGAGATCGACACCGGCAATGCGAGAATGCGTCGCAGGTACGCCGAGGCGGCGACGCAGGAGCGCGAGCGGATCGGTGCCGCCATCCGTTCCGCCGCGGCCGACCACCTCGTGCTGCACACCGACCGGGATTGGCTGCACGATCTCGTGCAGTTCGTCGCTCAGCGGCGGGAGCGGATCGCGCGCATGGCGAGGAGGACCCACTGATGCATTTCCTCTCGCCGGGCAGGTTGTGGCTCGGCCTGCTGATCCTGGCGCTCATCGGCCTCTACATCTTCATGCAGCGGCGCAGGAAGCGGTACGCCGTCAGGTTCACCAATATCAACCTCCTCGACAAGGTCGCCCCCCGTCGCCCGAGCTGGCGCAAGCACCTGCCTGCCGTCGCGTTCCTGTGCACCCTCGCGATCGTGCTGATCGCGGCGGCGCGTCCCGCGTACGCGGTCAAGGTCCCGCGAGAGCGGGCGACCGTGATCCTGGCGATGGACGTCTCGCCGTCGATGCTGTCCGGCGACGTCGAGCCCGACCGGATCAGCGCCGCCAAGGAAGCGGCGAAGAAGTTCCTGGACACCGTCCCGCCGAAGATCAACGTCGGCCTGGTGGCGTTCTCCAGGAGTGGCAGCGTCAAGGTGCCGCCGACGACCGACCGTGCGGCGATGGCGACCGGCATCGACGACCTGCAGGTGGACAAGTACACGGCCATCGGCGAGGGCATCTTCTCGTCGCTCGACGCAGTCAAGCTGGCGCCGAAGCCCGACGGCAGCGACAAGCGCGTGCCGGCGGCGGTCGTGCTCATGTCCGACGGCGAGTCGACCGTCGGTCGCTCGAACGAGGAGGCGGCCAACGCCGCGAAACGGCAGAAGGTGCCCGTCTCGACGATCGCGTTCGGCACCGACTCCGGCACCGTGACGATCCCGCCCGACCCGTTCCCGCAGACCGTCTCGCCCGATCCCGATGCGCTGCGGATGATCGCCGAGATCACCGGCGGCAAGTTCTACGAGGCCCAGGACGCGAAGCGGCTCAACCAGGTCTACCAGGACCTCGGCTCGTCCATCGGCTACGTCAAGGAGTACAAGGAGACCACCGGACGCTGGGCGTTCATCGGCGCCGGGTTGATGTTCCTCACGGCTCTGATCGGTCTGGCGCTGACGAGCAAGTTCCCGTAGGGGCCGCTGACGCCGCGGGGGAGGCGCGATGCCCGCGGCAGGCCGCGGGCAATACAGTGGCTTCGCCGATACCGCGACCTTCCGGGAGACAGGTATGACCGCGCGAGAGGTTCCGTTCTGGGGCCCCGACTTCGCCCAGCTCCGTGACGACGACCCCGAGATCGCCGAGGTGGTCCTTGGTGAGCTCGACCGGTTGCGTGGTGGCCTCCAGCTCATCGCCAGCGAGAACTTCAGCTCGCCGGCCGTGATCGCCGCCCTCGGCTCGACGCTCACCAACAAGTACGCGGAGGGCTACCCGGGCCGGCGCTACTACGGCGGATGCGAGCAGGTCGACATCGCCGAGGAGATCGGCATCGCGCGCGCCAAGGAGCTCTTCGGCGCGGAGCACGCAAACCTCCAGCCGCACTCCGGTGCGCAGGCGAACTTCGCGGCCTACGCCGCGCTGCTCTCGCCCGGCGACACCGTCCTCGCGATGGACCTCAAGCACGGTGGGCACCTCACCCACGGCAGCAAGGTAAACTTCTCCGGCAAGTGGTTCGACGTCGTCTCGTACGGCGTACGGCAGGACGACGAGCTCATCGACTACGACGAGGTGCGCGACCTCGCCAAGCAGCACCGGCCGAAGATGATCGTGTGCGGCGCGACCGCGTACTCGCGGCTGATCGACTTCGAGGCGTTCCGCTCGATCGCCGACGAGGTCGACGCCAAGCTGATGGTCGACGCGGCGCACTTCATCGGACTGGTGGCGGGCAAGGCGATCCCGTCGCCTGTCCCGTACGCCGACGTCGTCTGCTTCACCACGCACAAGGTGCTGCGCGGTCCCCGCGGCGGCATGATCCTGTGCCGGGAGGAGCTCGCCAAGGCGATCGACAAGTCGGTCTTCCCGTTCGCGCAGGGTGGCCCGCTGATGCATTCCGTCGCCGCCAAGGCCGTGGCGCTCAAGGAGGCGCTGCAGCCGAGCTTCGCCGACTACGCGCGCCAGGTGATCGCCAACGCACAGGCACTCGCCGCGGCTCTCGAGGCCGACGGCATGCGGCCGGTCTCCGGCGGCACCGACACCCACCTCGCACTGATCGACCTCCGTGCAGTCGGCGTCACGGGCAAGGACGCCGAGACGCGGTGCGATGCGGCGAAGATCACGCTGAACAAGAACGCCGTCCCGTTCGACCCGCAGCCACCGATGACCGCGTCCGGCATCAGGGTCGGCTCGCCGTCGGTCACCACCCAGGGCATGACGACCACCGAGATGAAGGAGGTCGCGTCGCTCATCGGCCGGGCCGTCCGCGACGAGGACGGCTCCGCGACCACCGAGATCGCCGGAGCGGTCGGCGCGCTGGTGGCCAGGTTCCCGGCGTACCCGGTCTGACGGCGGCACACCGTGGAGGCGTCCGGCGAGTTGGGGGGCGGTAGGTGCGCGAGTATGTGCTGACCGTCCTGCTGGTCGCGGCCGTGACGTACTTCACGACACCGCTCGCCCGGCGGTTCGCGGTGCGGGCGGGCGCGATGACGGCGGTGCGCGACCGTGACGTCCACGCGATCCCCACGCCGCGGCTCGGCGGCCTCGCGATGTACGTCGGGCTCGCCGCGGGACTGTTCGTCGCCGCGCAGCTGCCCCGCCTGTCGGTCGTGTTCATCGACAAGACCTGGTTGGGCGTGCTGCTCGGCGGTGGCATCGTCGTCCTGGTCGGCGCAGTCGACGACCGGTTCACCCTCGACCCGCTGACGAAGCTCTCCGGCCAGGTGGTCGCCGCCGGCGTCATGGTGCTCAGTGGCATCCAGATGGTGTGGTTGCCGTTGCCGGGGCAGACGATCGGGCTCGGTCGTGATCTCGGCGTCATCGTGACGGTGCTGCTCGTCGTGGCGATGATGAACGCGATCAACTTCGTCGACGGCCTCGACGGGCTCGCCGCAGGCATCGCCGGCATCGCCGCGGCGGCGTTCTTCTCGTACTCGTGGCTGCTGTCGTTCGTCAACGGTCTCCAGCGCGCCACCGCCCCCACGCTGTTCACCGCGATCCTGGTCGGCATCTGCATCGGGTTCCTGCCGCACAACTTCCATCCCGCGAAGCTGTTCATGGGCGACTCCGGCTCGATGCTGATCGGCCTGATGCTCGCGGCGGGCATGATCACCCTCACCGGACAGGTCGGCGTCGACTCGCTCACCTCGGCCAACGTGCTCCCCGCGGCTTTGCCGCTGCTGGTGCCCGTCGCGGTCTTCGCCGTGCCGTTCGTCGACATGCTGCTCGCGGTCTTACGAAGAACCTTGTCCGGCAAGGCCCCCTGGGCGCCGGACAAGTTGCACATGCACCACCGGCTGCTGCGGATCGGCCATTCGCAGCGACGCGCGGTGCTGATCATGTACTCCTGGGCGGCGCTGATCGCCGGCACCGTGGTGGCGACGGCCTTCCACGGCGTGCCCATCGTCGTGCTCTCGATCACCGCGGGCTGCGGCGTCCTCGCGCTCGTGGCGATCAACATCCCCCGCGTGGTCGCCCGCTGGAAGAGCCGTTGACCGATCCCGGCCCCTCGCACCTGGCGGCGGCCACCGGTGAGGGGCACCCCGACCGGGTCAGGGAGCGGTGAGGGTGCCCCTCACAGGCCGGCGCCCGGGGTCGCGAGACGCCCATGGGCGGGGCGTGGGAGTGCAGGGAAGATCACCCCGAGGCCGGTAAAGACTTCCCCAAGGACTTTGTGATAGCTTTCACGAGCGGGATCACCTACGGATCCCCCGGCGGTCTCGAGGCCCTGTGCCGCGACCCGCCGAATCTACGTACGACCCGTTGAGCAAGACTCTGAGCCCGACCCCGAGCTAGACCCCCGAGCAGACGTCCTACCGACACCACCGG
Organism: Streptosporangiales bacterium; assembly: GCA_009379955.1. Classification (NCBI taxonomy): domain Bacteria; kingdom Bacillati; phylum Actinomycetota; class Actinomycetes; order Streptosporangiales; species Streptosporangiales bacterium. The sequence continues at coordinate 22,385 of WHST01000082.1, forward strand.
CCCGGAGGCCAACCGCATGCAGGCGATCGACCTCCGCCTCCTTCGCGGGGCTGCCATTCCCACCGCCGTCGCGGCGGTCGTGGCGATGGTCGTCGCCGGTGTGGTCTTCGGTGGCAAGGGCAGCCTCGGTGCCGCGTTCGGCGCGGTGATCGTGGGGGCGTTCTTCACCGTCAGTCTCGTCGCCGTCGCGAAGGCCGGTCAGGTCTTCCCGCAGCTGATGCTCCCGGTCGCGCTCGGCACGTACGCGGTCAAGATGCTGGTGCTGTTCCTGATCATCGGCGCGTTCGTCGACGCGCGGTGGATGGAGCCCAAGGCGTTCGCGTTCACCGTGGTCGGCTGCACGATCGTGTGGATGGCCGGGGAGGTGCGCACCTTCTTCAAGCAGCGCATCCTCTACGTCGATCCCACGGGTGGTGAGCAGTCGTGATCACCACGCCTCCCCGGATCGCCCAGCGGAAGGAGCGCTGCTATCGTCCGCAACGGGATGAGCACACCGGATCCGCAGGAAGAGCACCGTGCGGCAGCCGGCATGGGGTGGACCGGCCTGAGCCTGATGTTCTCGGGCATGGCGGTCTACGGCGGTATCGGTTGGGTGCTCGACAAGTTCGTCGTGCACCGCACGCTCTTCCTGCCCATCGGGTTGGTGGTCGGCATCGGCCTGGGCATCTACATGTTGTACGTCCGTCTCGTGCGTATGAAGTGATGCGCCGTCTCGGGAAGGTGTCCTGGTGATCGCCGCCGACCTCGTCCTCGGGTCCGATCTCGTACAGGGATCAGAGCCCCACTGCAAGATCTTCTCCGGGTGCGGGTTCCCCGCGCCCGGCCTGCACTCGTTCCACTACGAGCCGCTGTGGGCCATCGAGTTCGGCCCGTTCGCGCTCACCAAGCCCGTGCTGCTCGTGCTGATCATCACGGTCCTGATCGCGATCGCGATCACGGCCGCGTTCCGCAAGGCGAAGCTGGTGCCGCGCGGCTTCCAGAACATCGTGGAGCTGTTCTACGACTTCATCAGGATCGGCATCTGCCGCGACGTCATTGGCAAGGGCGGGGAGAAGTGGGCGCCGTACCTCGCGACCCTCTTCCTGTTCATCTTCTTCATGAACGTCATGGGGATCGTCCCCGGCGCGCAGATCGCGCCGACCTCGATCACGGCGTTCACCTGGCCGTTCGCGATCATGAGCTACCTGATCATGTGGGCCGTCGGCATCAAGCACCAAGGCCTCGGCGGGTACGTGAAGAACGCCCTCGTCCCGCCAGGAGCGCCCGCGTGGGTGCTGCCGATCCTGTCGCCGATCGAGCTGCTGTCGACGTTCGTCTTCCGCCCGGTCACGCTGGCCGTCCGTCTCTTCGCCAACATGTTCGCCGGCCACATCCTGATCCTGATCTTCAGCGTGGCCGCCGAGTACTGGCTGATCCCGCACATCGGTGCGGCGGTGGCCGGTGTCTCGTTCGCCATGGTGCTCGTGCTGACGGCGTTCGAGTTCGTGGTGCAGATCCTGCAGGCGTACATCTTCACCGTGCTCACCGCGTCCTACATCGGCGAGGCGATGCACGGGCACTGATTACTCCGTTGTTCGCAACCGACCGTCCGCCGGTGGACCCCCATCGGCACTGAAGGAGAAGGAACTCAAGGATGGAACTGGCAGAGATCGTCGGTAACCTCGGCTCCATCGGCTACGGCCTCGCCGCGATCGGCCCCGGCATCGGTGTCGGCATCGTGTTCGGCATGGGCGTGCAGGCGATGGCCCGACAGCCCGAGGCCGCGGGCATGCTCCGCGTCTACATGTTCATCGGCTTCGCGCTGAGCGAGGCGCTGGCACTGATCGGCATCGTCATGCCGTTCGTGTACCCGTTCCCCGCGTGATCGATCGAGCCGAGAGTTAGGGGAGAGACGCGATGACGTCGATTCTCGCCGCCGAGCCGGGTGGCAACCCGCTGATCCCGCCGATCGGCGAGCTGATCATCGGCACGATCTGCTTCCTGGCGCTCTTCGGGCTGCTCGCGAAGATGGCCTACCCGGGCATCAAGAAGACGCTCGAGGAACGCACCAACGCGATCGAGGGCGGCATCGAGCGGGCGGAGAAGGCCCAGGCCGAGGCGCAGGAGACGCTGGAGAAGTACCGCCAGCAGCTCTCCGAGGCCCGCCAGGAGGCCGCGCAGATCCGCGAGAAGGCACACGCCGACGGCAAGGCGATCGTCGACGAGGCCAGGGAGAGCGCCCGCACCGAGGCCCAGCGCATCGTCGAGGGTGCCAGGGCGCAGATGGACGCCGACCGCCAGCAGGTGGTCGCGCAGCTGCGCCAGGAGGTCGGTCGGATGTCCGCCGATCTCGCCGGTCGCATCGTGGGCGAGTCGCTGGAGGACGAGGCCAGGCAGCGGCGCATCGTCGACCGCTTCCTGGAGGAGCTCGAGCAGGAGAAGGTGTGAGCGGAACCGCAAGCGTGGGAGGGCGCGCATGACTAGCGGGGCAGAGGTAGGCGGCGCGAGTCGCGCCTCGCGTGTCGCGGTCGAGCGCGCGCTCGGCGAGGTGGCGGACGACTCGTCCGCGGACCTCGCGGCGGTGGGCGACGAGCTGCTGGCGGTCGTCCGGCTGCTCGACTCCGAGCACGGCCTGCGCCGCACGCTGAGCGACGCGACGTCCTCGGCGGACGGCAGGCGCGAGATGGTCGGTGCGCTGCTCGACGGCAAGGTGTCCGCGGCGACGCTGCGGATTGTCCAGGCGGCGGTGTCCGAGCGGTGGGCGCGTGCGGGCGACCTGGCCGACGCCCTGGAGCGCGCCGCGGTGTTCGCCCTGGTCGGCTCCGTCGACCGCGACGGCAGCGACGTCGCGATCGAGGACGAGCTATTCCGGTTCGCCAGGATCGTCGACGGCACGGCCGGCCTGCGGCGCGCGCTGTCCGACGCCGCCGCGCCGGCCGACAGCAAGCGGGCCCTGGTCCGCGACCTGCTCGGCGACCAGGTGAGCGGGGTGACCGCGCGCCTCGCCGACGAGGCGGCGACGCACCTGCGCGGCCGCTCGGTCGAGGGCGCCCTGCAGGGATACGCGCGCATGGTCGCGGCGAGGCGTCGCGAGCTGATCGCGCACGTCGTGACCGCCGTGGCGCTCTCCGACGAGCACCGCGAGCGGCTCGCGACGACGCTCGCACGGCAGTACGGCCGGCAGGTGCACCTCGACATCGAGGTCGACCCCGGCATCGGCGGTGGCATTCGCGTCCAGGTGGGCGACGATCTCATCGACGGCACGGTCAACTCACGACTGGCCGACGCGCGGCGTCGGCTGGCCGGCTGACACGCACGAACGATCGAAGGAAGCGAGAGATGGCGGAGCTGACCATTCGCCCGGAGGAGATCCGGGATGCGCTGCAGCGTTTCGTCCAGTCGTACGAGCCCGAGGCGGCGTCGCGAGAAGAGGTCGGCACGGTCATCTTCTGTGGCGACGGCATCGCGCGCGTCGAGGGGCTCCCGTCGGCGATGGCGAACGAGCTGCTGGAGTTCGAGGACGGCACCCGCGGCCTCGCGCTCGACCTCGACGTACGCGACATCGGTGTCATCGTGCTCGGTGAGTACGGCGGCATCGAGGAGGGCCAGCAGGTCCGCCGCACCGGCGAGGTGCTGAGCGTCCCCGTCGGCGACGCATACCTCGGCCGGGTCGTCGACGCGCTGGGCAAGCCGCTCGACGGCAAGGGCGACGTCGAGACCGACCAGACCCGCGTGCTGGAGCTGCAGGCGCCGACGGTCGTCCAGCGCCAGCCGGTGAAGGAGCCGCTGCAGACCGGCATCAAGGCGATCGACTCGATGATCCCGATCGGCCGCGGTCAGCGTGAGCTGATCATCGGTGACCGGCAGACCGGCAAGACCGCGGTGGCGATCGACGCGATCCTCAACCAGAAGGCCAACTGGGAGACCGGCGATCCGGCCAAGCAGGTCCGGTGCATCTACGTGGCGATCGGCCAGAAGGGCTCGACGATCGCGCAGGTCCGCACCACGCTGGAGGAGAACGGCGCGCTCGAGTACACGACGATCGTCGCCGCTCCCGCGTCCGACCCTGCGGGCTACAAGTACATCGCCCCGTACACCGGCTCCTCGATCGGGCAGCACTGGATGTACGAGGGCAAGCACGTCCTGATCATCTTCGACGACCTCACCAAGCAGGCCGAGGCGTACCGCGCCGTGTCGTTGCTGCTGCGCCGCCCGCCGGGCCGCGAGGCCTACCCGGGCGACGTGTTCTACCTGCACTCGCGCCTGCTCGAGCGCTGCGCGAAGCTGTCGGACGAGCTCGGTGCCGGCTCGATGACCGGCCTGCCGATCATCGAGACGAAGGCCAACGACATCTCGGCCTACATCCCGACGAACGTCATCTCCATCACCGACGGTCAGCTGTTCTTGCAGTCCGACCTGTTCAACCAGGGTCAGCGACCCGCGATCGACGTCGGCAACTCGGTCTCCCGCGTCGGTGGCTCCGCCCAGGTCAAGGCGATGCGGAAGGTCAGCGGCCGGTTGAAGATCGACCTCGCGCAGTTCCGCGAGCTCGAGGCGTTCGCGCAGTTCGGGTCCGGCCTCGACGCCGCGTCGATGGCGCAGCTCGCGCGCGGTGAGCGGCAGATGGAGCTGCTGAAGCAGCCGCAGTACACGCCGTACCCGGTCGAGCACCAGGTCGTCTCGATGTGGCTCGGTGCGGGCAACATCGAAGAGGTCGCGGTCGAGGACGTCGCGAGGTTCGAGCGCGAGTTCATCGAGACGGTCGGTCGCGACCACTCCGGGGTCTACGCGCAGATCGTCGAGACCGGCGAGCTCGACGACGACGGCTTCACCATCCTCGAGAGCGCGCTCGCCGAGTTCAAGAAGCAGTTCCAGACCTCGAGCGGCGAGATCCTCGTCAAGGACGAGCCGGTCGAGTCGCTGGAGGAGGAGGACGTCGACCAGGAGAAGATCACCGTCCGCCGCAGGTCGGGTAAGTAGGCGTCATGGCCGAGACCTTCCAGACGTACCGTCGCCGGATCCGTTCGGTGAAGTCGACGGCGAAGATCACCCGGGCGATGGAGCTCGTCGCCGCGTCGCGCATCGTCAAGGCCAGGCAGCGCGTCGCCGCGTCGAACCCGTACGCCAAGGAGATCACTGCGGCGGTGTCGTCCGCGGCCAGCAACGCCACGGTCGACCACCCGCTGCTGACCGAGGCCGACAACCCCACCCGGGCGGCGATGCTGCTCGTCACGGCCGACCGCGGGTACGCCGGCGCGTACTCGTCCAACGTCCTCAGGGAGGGCGAGGGACTCATCGGCCTGCTCGGCGAGCAGAGCAAGACCGTCATCCCGTACCTCACGGGGACGAAGGGCATCAACTGGTACCGCTTCCGCGACCGCGAGTTCGCCGAGTCGTGGAACGGGTTCGCCGAGCAGCCCGCGTACGAGGACGCGCGCAAGGTCGGGCAGACCCTGATCGACGCGTTCCTCACGCCGACCGACGAGGGCGGCGTCGACGAGATCCACATCGTCTACACCGAGTTCGTGTCGATGCTGACCCAGCGGCCCGCGGTGCGGCGCCTCCTCCCGCTCGAGGTCGAGGAGTCCGACGAGGAGCCGCAGGCAGGCGCCTTCCCGCTGTACGAGTTCGAGCCGTCCCCCGAGCAGGTGCTCGAGGAGCTGCTCCCGCGCTACATCAACAGTCGCATCTACAACGCGATGCTGCAGGCCGCGGCGTCGGAGCAGGCGGCCAGGCAGCGGGCGATGAAGTCCGCGACGGACAACGCCAACGAGCTGGTGCAGAAGTACACCCGGCTGCAGAACCAGGCCCGGCAGGCCCAGATCACCCAGGAAATCAGTGAAATCGTCGGTGGCGCGAACGCGCTGGCAGATGCCACCGCAGGGGAATGAGGACAACGACTTATGACTGTCACGGCTGACACCGACACCGCGACCGGCAGGATCGCGCGGGTCATCGGACCGGTCGTCGACGTGGAGTTCCCCACGGAGGCGATGCCGGCCCTGTTCCACGCGCTCGAGGTCGACGTGGAACTGCTGGGGGAGACCCGCACGCTGACCCTCGAGGTCGCGCAGCACCTGGGCGACAACCTCGTCCGCGCGATCTGCATGCAGCCGCAGGACGGCATGGTGCGCGGCACGGCGGTACGCAACACGGGCGAGGCGATCAGCGTCCCGGTCGGCGACCAGGTCAAGGGCCACGTCTTCAACGTCCTCGGCAAGTGCCTCGACGACCCGGACCTCGACCTGTCCGGCGAGCGGTGGCCGATCCACCGGTCGGCGCCCGCGTTCGTCGACCTGGCGCCGAAGACCGAGATGCTGCAGACCGGCCTCAAGGTCATCGACCTGCTGACCCCGTACGTCCAGGGCGGCAAGATCGGCCTGTTCGGCGGCGCCGGCGTGGGCAAGACGGTGCTCATCAAGGAGATGATCATCCGCGTCGCCAGGAACTTCGGCGGTACCTCGGTGTTCGCGGGCGTCGGCGAGCGCACCCGTGAGGGCAACGACCTCTTCCTGGAGATGACCGAGGACGGCGTCATCAACGACACCGCCCTGGTGTTCGGTCAGATGGACGAGCCGCCGGGCACCCGGCTCCGCGTCGCGCTCGGCGCCCTGACGATGGCGGAGTACTTCCGCGACGTCCAGGGCCAGGACGTGCTGCTGTTCATCGACAACATCTTCCGCTTCACCCAGGCAGGCTCGGAGGTCTCGACGCTGCTCGGCCGCATGCCGTCCGCGGTGGGCTACCAGCCGACGCTGGCCGACGAGATGGGTCAGCTGCAGGAGCGGATCACCTCGACGAGGGGCCACGCGATCACGTCGATGCAGGCGGTGTTCGTCCCGGCCGACGACTACACCGACCCGGCGCCGGCGACCACGTTCGCGCACCTCGACGCCACCACCGAGCTCTCTCGCGACGTCTTCGCGCTGGGCATCTTCCCGGCGGTCGACCCGCTCGCCTCGTCGTCGCGCATCCTCGACCCGCTGTACGTGGGGGAGGAGCACCACCGGGTGGCGAGCCGGGTCAAGGAGATCCTGCAGCGCTACAAGGACCTGCAGGACATCATCGCGATCCTCGGCATCGACGAGCTCTCCGAGGAGGACAAGGTCGTCGTCGGCCGGGCGCGGCGGATCCAGCGGTTCCTGTCGCAGAACATGTACTCGGCCCAGCAGTTCACCGGCCAGGAGGGCTCGTTCGTCCCGCTCGACGAGACGATCTCGTCCTTCAAGGCGCTGTGCGACGGCGAGCTCGACCACCTGCCCGAGCAGGCGTTCCTGCTCTGCGGTGGCCTCGACGACGTCAAGGCCGCCGCCGAGAAGCTCGGTTCCTAGTAGTACTTTGTTACGTGTGTCGCTACCGCTGATCCGGCTCGTGATGTGGTCGTGTTCTGATCCGTGACCCCGGAGGAGATGGACCAGGTCAGGCCGCGGCTGGTGGCGTTCGCTGCGGAGATGCTCGGCGGGCT
>WHST01000083.1 GCA_009379955.1 Streptosporangiales bacterium
CGCAGCATGCGGTGGTTTGAAACCATCACCTGTATGACGATCCCGAAGGGTCGACCTTCATCTCCAGCACAGCACGACAATCACGAGCATTCCAGCTTCTACATCAGAACCTCACAATCATCTTCAGGACACACGGTGTCGCTTGCACAAGCAGTGCAGATTCCAGGTGGCGGTAGATCCACCGGCGGCCCAGGGAACCGTGTGGTCGAGCTCGGTCCGACGGGCTCTGCGGGTGCAGCCGGGGAACCGGCAGGTCACGTCCCGCGCCTTGATGAACCGGGCCAGCCGGGCGCTGGGCGTGTACCGGGGTTCGGCCGGTGGTGCTGCCTCGACCGGCGCCGCGAGGAGTCCGGCGAGATCCCCGGCCCGGAACGTCGTGTCCCCCACGGCGGCGAGCACTCCGGTGTCACGGTCGAACGCGAGCCGCCGCCACGACACCCGCTCACCGGAGGCGAGCGCACGCGCCGTGGACGCGGACACGGGTCCGTAGCCGCGCAGCTCGGCCGGGGTAGTGCCGCCCTGCAGGGTGTCGACAGGGACGGTGACCTCCACGAGAGTGGTGATGTTCCGGCGCACGTTGTCGTCCAGCACGAGGTCGACGAACGCGTCGAACCTGCGCTGCTCCAGCGTCCGGGTATCGCCGGGGATCAGCTTCCGCGCGAGATCATCGACCAGGTTGAAGATGGTGGTGGTCTGTTCCGCGGGTCCACGCATCACCAGGATCCCGGTCTCGCCGGGGTCGGGGCGGTGCCACACCGTCCGGTCCTCGAAGGCGCGGTCCTTGTGTTCTTCCGCGCCGGCGGGGTCGAACTTGGCGACGGCGTGGTTGATGCGGCCGCGGAACTGTCCGACGGGGAGGTCGGGGCGCCGCAGCGCGTACTCCTCCACCAGCGCGGTCGTGTCGGGGTCGAGGTGTTCGACGGCGTCGGCGAGGACCCGTACGTGCATTGCGGTGAGTTCCCCGGCGGCGAACAGCTTCGCGGTGGCGGGGAGCCGGTCCATGGTGATGCGGGAGACACCGAGCCGGGACCCGGCGGTGTCCGGCGCGATCCGCAACACCGCCGCGACCTCTTCGCGGGTGAAGTCATCCTTGCTGACTTCGCGAAGTTGGTCGAGGCGGGCGAGCGCCGCGAACTGACGGGCCTGCGCCGCGGCGAGACACCGCTCATAGGCAGCGAGCACGGCCAGCGAGACCTCGGCCGCCGCGGTCGAGAGATCGATCGCATCGAGCACGGCATGCGAGGACCCGGAGGCGGGAAGTGCCTCGATCCGGTCCAGCTCCACAACATCGTCGAACATGTGTTCGAGTCTACCACAACTGAGAGACGGTTGATAGGCCGGATTCCCTTACGTAGCAAGGGAATTCGCGCACAAGCCAGCACCGCAGACGAACCAGGAAGCGGGGCAGCCACAGAGCTGCCTCACCCCGTAGACGCGCGCTCTTCGGGTCGGGCGGTGGGTGTCAAGACTCCGCCAGACCACCGCACCACGAAGCAACGGCCGCGCGGATTCTTGACACCCACCGCCCGACCCCAACCCTCAAAAGAGGGGTGAGTCAGCGGCCCACAGACAGCGGCCAAGAGGTGAGGCAAGGCGAACTCAAACCTGGGTAAGGATCTCCACCCCCTCGCCGGTGACGAGGACCGTGTGCTCGAACTGTGCGGTGCGCTTGCGGTCCTTGGTGACGACGGTCCAGTCGTCGTCCCACATGTCCCACTCGTGGGTGCCGAGTGTGATCATCGGCTCGATCGTGAACGCCATGCCGGTCTCCATGACGACGTCGAGTGCGGGGTTGTCGTAGTGCGGCACGATGAGGCCGGAGTGGAACGTCGTGCCGATGCCGTGGCCGGTGAAGTCGCGGACGACGCCGTAGCCGAAGCGGCGTGCGTACGACTCGATCACGCGGCCGACGGCGTTGAGCGGGCGTCCGGGGGCGACGGCGCGGATGCCGCGCCTCGTGGCCTCGTAGGTGCGCTCGACGAGCAGTCGGGACTCCTCGTCGACGTCGCCCGCGAGGAAGGTGGCGTTGGTGTCGCCGTGGACGCCGTCGAGGTACGCCGTCACGTCGATGTTCACGATGTCGCCGTCGGCGATGACGGTGGAGTCGGGGATCCCGTGACAGATGACCTCGTTGAGCGAGGTGCAGATCGACTTGGGGTATCCGCGGTAGCCGAGGGTCGACGGGTACGCGTCGTGGTCGCACAGGAAGTCGTGACCGATGCGGTCGAGGTCGTCGGTGGTGACACCGGGACGGACGTGTACGCCCATCTCCTGCAGGGCCTGCGCGGCCAGCTTGCCGGCAATCCGCATGCGTTTGATCGTGTCGTGGTCCTTGACGTCGGACTCGCCGAGAGTGGGGGACGCCTTGCCGACGTACTCGGGGCGCGTGATGTGCGCGGGAACGGTGCGGATGGGAGACAGCTCTCCCTTGGTGACAGGCACGGTCCGAGTCTAGTGCGACACTGGAAGCATGAGTAACTCAGCGCAGGAGGCGGGCGCGTATGAGCACTGAGTGGTGGTACTGCGTGGTGCACAAGACCGTCGAGGAGGCGGAGGGCTGCCGCAACGCGGACCGGCTCGGGCCGTTCCGGACGAAGGACGAGGCCGAGGGCGCGCTGCGGCGGGTTGAGGAACGCAACCAGGCGTGGGACGACGACCCGCGCTGGCGCGACGACTGACCGATCGTACGAAGGATGGAGTCGAGGCCCGGGCGTTGACGCCCGGGCCTCGACTGTGACGTGCGTCGGTCAGCGCCTCACTGCGCGCTTGGCGGCCGCCTTGCGAGGCGCCGCCTTCTTCGCGGTCCTCTTCGCCGCAACCTTGCGAACGGCCTTCCTGGCCGTCTTCTTCGCCGCGGTCTTGCGTGCGGGTACCTTCTTGGCGGTCTTCTTGGCCGTGGCCTTCTTGGTCGCCGCCTTGCGGGCTGGTGCCCTCTTGGCGGTCTTCTTGGCCGTGGCCTTCTTCGTGGCCGCCTTGCGTGCAGGCGCCTTCTTGGCCGTGGCCTTCTTGGCGGCCGCCTTGCGGGCTGGTGCCTTCTTGGCGGTCTTCTTGGCCGTAGCCCTCTTGGTTGCGGTCTTCTTCGCCGCCGGTCGGGCTGTCGCCTTGCGCGCAGTCGCCTTCTTTGCGGCCGTCGCGCGCTTCGCCGGAGCCTTCTTAGCGGTGGCCTTCCTGGCCGTGGTCTTCTTCGCGGTACGGGTCGCTGCGGTCTTGCGCGCAGTGCTCTTCTTCGCAGCGCCCTTCCTTGCGGGTGCCATTGCTTTCGTCGCCTCCGTGAGTGTCTACGAGTACCTATGCCGCACTCGTTGATGAAAACCATGCATGGAAGAAGCATGTTTTACCAGTAGGCACGCGCTATTCGCTACAAGGGGTTCGAAGTGCCAATCGACGGGTGTGAACGCGTGTAGCACGTCGATGTGCCGATTTCCCTTACATATCAAGGGAATCCGGCTACTCGGAGGTGCTTGGTCCGCTGATCGCCTCGAGTGCACGTGCGATGCGCGAACGGATGCGTCCGCGTCGTCCGCTGCTCTCACCGGCCGCGAGGTTGACGAGATGCTGCACCGTCTCGAAGGCGACGGCGGTGTCACCGAGATCGGGTACGGGAACGCGTGAGTCGTTCGGAGGGACGACGATGGGACCCGGAACGCTCAACGACTCGTGCGTGATGGACGACAGCTCGTCGTCGCCGGTGTCGATGCTGAAGACGGTGCCGCCCTTCCTGCGCGCGTCGTCGACGCGTTCGAGTAGACGCGGTGGTGCGGCGGACGGCGCGACGACGAGGACGAGGTCGCCTCGCCGCGCGAAGTCGAGACGTCGCATGCCCATCGTGAGATGCTGTGGGCCCTCGCGTGGAGGACTCCACCGCACGAGAACGGGCGAGATCTCCGGGATCCCTTCCCAGCGCGCGGTCTCGTCGAGGTGCGCGGCGAGGTGCCACGGTTCGTCGTCGGGCGTGCCGACGAGCAACAGGCCGTCCGGGTTGCGGGTCATGCGCCGCATGTCGGCGGCGAAGTCGCCGATGCGACGGGGCCACTCTGTCGGTTGGAGCAGCAGCCTGAGCATCGCAGCGGTCGTCGCGTCCACCCGTCCATGGTGCCTTCCCCGGCGTCCGGATGCGAGCATGGCCTCTGATGATGGAGACGCGACGACACCCGGTCGACGACCTCGGCGTGCCGGTCCCGGTGCCGAGGGACGTCACGCGCGTCGTGTCACTCGTTCCTTCGCTGACCGAGACCGTGGCCGTGACGGCGCCGGGTCTGCTCGTCGGTGCGACCGACTGGTGCACGCATCCGGCCGACATCGACGTGGTGCGCGTGCGCGGCACGAAGAACCCCGACGTCGCGCGTGTCGTCGCCCTCGAACCTGACGTCGTGCTCGCGAACTTCGAGGAGAACCGGCAGGCCGACATCGACGCGTTGCGCGACGCCGGTGTCGCGGTGTGGGTGACGCGCTGCGTCACCGTCGCGGAGGCGTTCGCAAGCCTCGAGCGGATGGTCGGCGCACTCGGTCTCGCGCCACCCGCATGGCTCGACGACTCCCGACGGATGTGGGCCGACGATCACGCCGGGCGACGCAGGGTCGCGGTCGTCCCGATCTGGCGCCGCCCGTGGATGGTCCTCGGGTCCGACACGTTCGCCGGTGACATGCTCGCTCGGCTCGGCGTCGACAACGCGTACGCCGCGCATGCCGAGCGCTATCCGCGGGTGCCGCTCGACGAGCTGCGTGCGGCCGCGATCGATCTCGTCGTGCTGCCGGACGAGCCGTACGCGTTCACCACGACCGACGGGCCGGAGTGCTTCCCCGGTCACGACGTCGCGTTGGTCAGCGGCCGGCACCTCACCTGGTACGGGCCGTCGCTCGTCGAGGCGCGGTCCGTCCTCACCGATCAATTGCGTCCTCAGCTTCGGTGAGGCTGCAGCTCCTTGCTCCACAGCACGCGGGCCGAGTTGTCGCGCAGGCGTACGGTCAGACGCCTGCTGTGTCCGTCTATGCTCACCTGGCCGAAGAACTGGTACTCGGTGGCGGGGGAGACGTTCGCCTCGGTGGGTGCCTTGACGAAGACCTGCTCGCAGCCGAAGCTCGTGTCGATCGCGACCGCGGGGAACCCGCCGGAGTTCAGCGGACCCGACACGAACTGCCAGAACGGGTCGAAGTCCTTGAACGCGGCACGCTCCGGGTCGAAGTGGTGTGCCGCGGTGTAGTGGACGTCCGTCGTGAGCCAGACGACGTTGCGGATGTCATGGCGCTTGAGGAACGACAGCACCTCGGCGATCTGGATCTCGCGGCCGAGCGGCCGGCCGTCGTCGCCCTGCGACACGCCCTCGAAGTCCTCTCCGTCGGCGACGACCAGGCCGAGCGGCAGATCGTTGCAGATGACCTTCCAGGTGGCGCGGGACGCGAGCAGCTCGCGCTTCAGCCAGCGCGCCTGCGCGTCGCCGAGCACGCCGCCGTTGTTGAACTCCTGCCGGTTCGCCGAGTTCGGGTCCTTGTACCACCGCATGTCGAGGACGAACACGTCGAGCAGCGGACCGTGGTGGAGCGTCCGGTAGATGCGTCCCTGGTCGTCGTAGCGCGTGGCGATCGGTGCGTACTCGCTCCATGCCTGGTACGCGCGGCGCGCCAGCACGTCGACGCTCTTCTCCTGGTACCGCGGGTCGTCGATGACCTCGCCCGGGTACCAGTTGTTGAGCGTCTCGTGGTCGTCCCACTGCTGGATCTGCGGGACGTGCGCGTAGAACTCGCGGAGGTTGTCGTCGAGCAGGTTGTACTTGTAGTTCCCGCGGTACTCGTGCAGCGTCTCCGCGACCTTCGACTTCTCCTCGGTGACGACGTTGTGCCAGACCGTGCCGTCGGGCAGCGGCACCTCGGACTCCATCGGGTTGTCGGCGTAGATGTTGTCGCCGTTGCAGACGTAGAAGTCGGGGTCGAGCCCGCGCATCGCGGAGAAGATGCGGTAGCCGCCGCGCGCCTCGTCGATGCCCCACCCCTGGCCGCCGAGGTCGCCGGACCAGACGAACGAGACATCGGAACGCCGCGCCGGAGCCGTGCGCAGGTGACCGGTGACGGGCTCGCCGGTCCGCCGGTCGTCGCGCGCGTCGACGGGCGTCACCCGGTAGTAGAGGTCGGAGCCGGGTGGAAGGCCGGTGAGCAGCGTCTTCCCCGTGTTGTCCGACGCCGGGGTGAGGTACGCGCCGCGGACCGTGCGCGCGTGCGCGAGGTCGGGACGGCGGCTGACCTCGACGAGCATGCGGGCGGGCCGGTCGCTGCGTGCCCAGACGGTCGCCCTGGTCGCCGACACGTCACCGGACTGCACGCCGTGGGTGAGCGACGGACGTCCCCGGCGCACGAGCGAGGGCGCGCGCCGGTCGGCGGCGGCCGCGGTCGCCGGTGCGACGAGCGAGGGCAGCGCGAGCGAGCCCCCGACGACGGTGAGGAACGCGCGACGCGACGGGCGTCCCGGCGACGTGGGTGAGGTGGGCATGACGAGACACCTTTCGCCGCAGGGGCATCGGACCTGTCGTACCGGTCCTATCCGGGGCAGGTGTCGCGTGGCTGAAGGAATCTTGAACAACGCGGTGGGGTGACGCGGCCCGTGGCCGGGTGCGGCCATCCTGCGACGCAGTGTCACCACCGGCGACGTAATGCCCTACGCTCACCGCATGGGGAATATGGCGTCGATTCTCGGTCTGCTGCTTGGCCTCGTCCTGATGGCCGTCGGGTTCCTCATCCTGTACTTCGTCGTGAAGGCCGCGGTGAAGAGCGGAACGCTCGAGGCGCTCGACGACCCGCGCGCGACGCTGGGCGCGCACCGCATCGTCAACCAGCTCGCCGGCAACGAGGCGCCGCAGCGGCAGCAGCCGCAGCCGCAGTACCAGCAGCAGCCGCAATACCAGCAGCCGCAGCAGGGTCAGCAGCAGAGCCACTACCAACAGCAGGGCCCGCCGCCGCAGTAGTACCTACCGCTCGTACTCGCGCCAGGCGTTGGTGATCGGCTGCCGCCGGTCGCGGCCGAAGTTGCGCTCGGAGATCTTCGGGCCGGGCGGGAACTGGAAGCGCTTGTACTCCGCGCGGTCGACCATCGCGGTGACCAGGTCGACCATCGCCGGGTCGTGCCCGCGTTCGATCAGCTCCTCGCGACCGAAGTCGTCCTCGACGTAGTCGTCGAGGAGTGCGTCGAGCTGCTCGTACGGCGGCAGCGAGTCGCTGTCCTGCTGGCCCGGTCTGAGCTCCGCGCTCGGCGGCTTGGTGATGGTGTTCTCCGGGATCGGCGCCTGCAGTCCCCGCTTCTCGGCCTCCGCGTTGCGCCACCGCGCCAGTGCCCACACCGTGCTCTTGGGGACGTCCTTGAGCGGCGCGTAACCGCCGGCGGAGTCGCCGTACAGCGTGGAGTACCCGGTGCCGAGCTCGCTCTTGTTGCCGGTGGCGAGGGAGAGGTGGCCCTCCTCGTTGGAGATCGACATCAGGATCGTGCCGCGGATGCGTGCCTGGAGGTTCTCCGTCGCGAGTCCGGTGAGCGACACCTCCGCCGCGTAGGCGTCGTAGATGCCGCTGATCGGGTGGACGCGGTAGCCGATGCCCTGGCGCTTCGCGAGGTCCTCCGCGTCGGCGAGGGAGTGGTCGGACGAGTGCTGCGACGGCAGCGCGAGCGCGTGGACGTTGTCGGCGCCGAGCGCGTCGGTGGCGATCGTGGCGACGAGTGCGGAGTCGATGCCGCCGGACAGGTTGAGGACGGCGGACGTGAACTGGTTCTTCCGCGTGTAGTCACGCATGCCGAGCACCAGCGCGCGGTAGACCTCGTCGAGGTCCTCGAGCGGCTCCGCGAACGTGGGTGCCTGCGGCTCGTACCTCGGCACCGTGTCGGTGGAGATGACGACGCGGTCGACACCGGGCATCAGCGCCGTCGGGTCACCCGACGCCTCCTTCAGCTCGAGGTCGACGACGAGCAGGTGCTCGGCGAACTGCGGGGCCCGCGCGACCAGCTCGCCCTTGGCGTCGACGACGAGGGAGTCGCCGTCGAACACCAGCTCGTCCTGGCCGCCGACCATGTTGACGTACACCAGCGGACAGCCGACCTGCTTCGCGCGGCGCGCGCACAGCTCGAACCTCGCGTCGTCCTTGAGCCGTTCGTACGGCGACCCGTTGATCGCGACGACGAGACCGACCTCGGCGGCCCTGGCGTACACCGACGGCCCGGTGTCCTGCCACAGGTCCTCGCAGATCATCAGCGCCACGTCGACGCCGCGGACCCGACCGACGGCGAGGTCCTGCCCGGGCACGAAGTAGCGGAACTCGTCGAACACGCCGTAGTTGGGCAGGTGCCGCTTCGCGTACCTGACGATGACGCGTCCGCCGTTCAGGAACGCGCCGGCGTTGAGCGGTGCCGACGGCGGTTGCCCCGCCTTCTGCCACTTGCCCCCGATCGCGTCGAGGTAGCCGACGACGACGGTGACGTCGCCGAGACCCTCCTCGGCCAGCCGGGTGGCGAGCCTCGCGAGCTCGCGGCGCGAGGCGTTGCAGAAGGACCGCCGCAGCGCGAGGTCCTCCACGGGGTAGCCCGAGAGGTACATCTCGGGGAAGACGACGAGGTGGGCGCCGGCCTCCTCGGCCTCGCGGACCGCGTCGAGCGCGCGGTCCGCATTGGCGCGGAGGTCTCCGACCGTCGGGTTCGTCTGGGCCAAGGCCACACGCAGCTGAGTCACGGAGGAATGCTAGAGCCGGCGGCGGCGATCCGGAAAACCCGGATGCGTGGACCGCAACCGGCCTTGACCGGCCCGCGTCAGCTGTCTCCCGCGAGCCGGTCGACGCCGTCGGCGGTGACACCGATGCGCCGGCCGTCCGGCAGTACGAACTCGACGCCGTGACGGGTGGGCAGGTCCGCGGCGAGGGCGGCCACGGTGGTGCGTCGTGGCCGGACGTCGGGGTGGGCGGTGCGGGCGTCGTCGTCGCGTACCCAGGCTTCGACGGCTGGTCCGGGCCTGTCGTCGTGCGCGATGGTGAGGTCGCCGGCTGCGTCGGCGGTACGGTCACCTCGCCGTGGCCGATGACGCGGAGGTCGTGGGTGGTGAGTTCGTCGGTGCGCAGCCGTGTCAGGCGTGTGGCGAGGTCGTCGCCGCCAGGTGTGTGTGGGGTGTAGCGGGGGTTAGGCTGCCGCTGGAGGTCGACATCGACGGGTCATAGATCGGCTAACGCGGCGCTAAACCGCCTGCCACGCCGGCCACCCGTGAGGGGCACCCTCACCGTGCTCTGGGACGGTGAGGGTGCCCCTCACGGGTTGGAGGGCTCAGGACCGGTCGACGGTGAGGTCGGTGATCTCGTGCCTGTCGTACCCGGTGAGGTCGAGGAAGGCGGTCAGGACCTCGTGGGGGCTCCGCGTCGACCCGGGATGCTGCACGACGGCGACGCGTTCGCTCCGCTCCCACCAGGGTGCGACGAGGGCGACCTCGTCGCCGGTCCGTAGGCGCAGTAGCAGGACCTCGCGTTCACCGCCGTCGGTGCCTTCGATCGTGGTGAACATACGTTGCAGGCGCTCGCCCACCTCGACATACCGGCGGGGTAGCGCCGCGACGGCGCGGCCTGTTCGGAACTCGTCGGAGCGGGAGGCATCGAGCGGGACGAATGCCGGAGTGACCCAGGGGCGCCTTGCGTCCATGCGATCCCTGACCCGTGCCACGAAGTCCCTGATGTCCTGGTCGGTGTGGTCGGCGGGGATGGGACCGGGGAGGAGGTCGGTCAAGTCGTCGCCGGAACGCAGCGCCTCGCCGAGCGCGGCGTAGCCGTCCTCCTGGCCGAACCCGCGCATCGGTTCCTCGAGCATCGCGAGGGCCTGGTGCTCCGCGAGGTCGTCGTCGAGGTCCCGCTCGAACTGCACCGAGTAGACCAGGCCGCCGACCAGCCGGCGCCATCGCGGTTCGTTCATCAGACCCATATGCTGTCCACCTTGTCGACGCGCACGCCGGCCCGCCTCAACGCGTCGACGACCCGATACAGGTGCTCGGGATCCGGCCAGTAGTGTCCGCTTCTCCTGTTGATGTAGATCGCCTTCCCGTTGCGAACCGTCAGCTCTCCGGCTCCGGCGACGGGTTTCCCGCCGAGGAAGCTGGAGTGGTGGAGCTTTCCGACCTCGTGTGTCTTGGAAGCGTAGAGGTTTCCGTACTTGTCCATGGCGTAGATGGCCTCGCCGCCATGGGCTGATCTGGCCCCTGTGCTGTCGAAGAGTTTGCCTTCTGTCGTGTACAACCGTCCGTTGTGCGCGAAGAGGCGGTGCTGCTCGAGCTTGGTGGGACTGAAGTATTGGACGCCCGTCCTCACCCTTCCGTCCTTGTCCCACCGGGGCCTCTCCTCCCCTTCGTACCTCGGATTCATCTCCTTGTCCTCCATGGACGGGCCGTCCTTGTCCGTGCGCGGCGGCGGGATCTCGTCGGGCGGCGTGATCCTGCTGTCATAGAAGTCGGCATGCTTCCCGTACGTCAGGATCTCGTCGGTGCTCTTGCCGCTAGCGAGGATCTCGTCGACGCTCTCGCTGCCGGCGAGGATCTCGTCGGTGCTCTTGCCGCTGGCCAAGATCTCGTCGACGCTCTTGCCGCTAGCGAGGATCTCGTCGGTGCTCTTGCCGCCGGTCGTTCGCTTGGGTGGCGTCCCGTCGGTCCCATGGGGTCTGACGCCCGTGTCACTGCTGCCGGGCGTCTTCGTGGGCGGTGGTGGAGTGGCGCCGTCGTCGAGCTTGTTGAGCTTGCTGAGCCCGTTCGTGTCGTGGGGTATGTCGGTCTTGCCGAACAGGGTGTCCTTGAGGGCGGTCTTCATCTCCCCGATGCCCTCGTTGATGGTCTTGACCAGGTGTCCCACCTTCGGCAGCACGACCTTGTCGACCTTGACGACCGCGGCCACGGCGTCGTCGACGAGCTTCACTCCAGCCTGCAGCATCCCGCCGGCCTTCCCGCTCGCTGCCAGGCCCTTGGGACCGGGAAGGAAGAACGTACCGACGTTGAATGTGGTCGCGCCTGCCGCGCGCGCCGGGTCCTCGCCCCAGGTGTCCCAGGCGACGATGCCCTTGACGGCGCCGAGCTGGGCATTCATCGCGTCGCTCACGAACTCGTCGACGCCTTCGGACGTCCAGCCGGCCATCTTCGCGCCGCCGTAGACGAGGATGGCTCCGGAGCTGACGAAGAGGACGCCCGCGACGGTCATCCCGAGGTTCTCCCAGGCGGCGCCGGTGTCGTCCAAGGTGTTGGCCCATTCCCAGCCGGTGAGGGCGTGGATTCCCGCTTGGATCGGGATGAGGGTGGTGATGCCGTCGATCGTGCCCAGGAGGCCGTCGATGTAGAGGCCCTTGTAGTAGCTCGCTCCCATGGCCGCCACGTCCACGTACCACGGGGCGTCCCACTCCGCCGCCGTGCCCCATGGGAGTTCCACGCCCTCCTGGAGCTCGCCGTCGATCTCCACCTCGGGGATGGAGCTCATGCCGTACGCTTCGACGCCGGGCAGCAGCCCGAGCCCGGCCATCTGTCCGAGGAACGTGTCGCCGGCGACGAACTTCCTGGTGCCGCCGAACAGCGCTTCGATGGCGTTGGCGTACTTGCGTTCGACGTCCCACATCTGCTCGACCTTGGCGCTGACGTCGTCGATCATCTCGTTGTTCTTGTCGACCTTCGCCTCGTCCTCGAGCCAGGCCTGGTCGGGGTCGCAGCTGTTCTCGTCGACGAAGTCCTGGGCGTCGGCCTTGAGGTTCTTCAGATCGGCGGCGATGGGACGCATCTCTGCGGCGAAGGCTTCGAGGATGTGACTGACCGCCCGGACGTGCTCGCCGAACTCCAGTCCCAGCTTCCGCACGGGCTCGGTCGCGGCGAACAGGTTCTCTGTCTCCGGAGCCCGGTACGACAGCCTGAGACTCTGCACGGTGGAGTGGATGGCGCTGCCGCGCGTGGTGATCCCGGTGCCAGCGGTCCGCAGCTTGTACGCGGCCGTCTCGATGCCGTCGCAGCTGCCGGTGAAGAGCGGGATCTCGCCCGGATTGATCACGTCGACTCCTGTCAGCCCACCGCCGGCGGAAAGAAGCAGATGCCGGAGCCGTCGTCGGACGCAGGTCCGCCGCCGCGCTTGATCCCGCCGTCGTCCGGCGGTTCGGTGCCGCCGCAGACACCGACCGGCTCATGTGTGCCGCCGGACCCGTCGCTGTCGCCCTGAGAGCCGGAGCCGTCACCGGTGGAGGCGGAGGCGCTGCTGGCGTTGTCGGCCATCTGCTGGTCGCCCTCGATGTAGGCCGTGGTGGCGTTGACGGTCGCCTGGATCACCTGCCCCGTCCGGGCGAACATCTGCGGCAGGTGTTTGGCGTAGTGGTTCGCGAAGTCGCCCAACGCGACGGCCACGATCCCGCCGCCGGTGGTGATCGAGGCGTGGTTGAGGCCGTCCTGGTACACCGCCGCGTCGGTGGCGAGTGTCTCCGTGACGGCCACCGTGCGTTCGATCCCGCGGACGACGCCCAGGACGTCGATGTCGTAGTCCGTCATGAGTAGTCCTCCCGAGGTGGGTACGGCGACGACGCTAGGAGACGTCGCCATACATCGGGTTCAGCTCATCCATAGGTCGCAGGCCGAGACCTATGGCGCCTGTGGCCCATGGCCCGGTGGGGGAGCCGAGGACGAAGGCGATGCCGACGAGGAGGAGGTCTCGGCGCGCCGGTGCCGCCGACGGCGGGAGTACAGCACCGCGCCGGCGAGAACCGCCGTGAGCAGCACGACGCCGGCGACGAGAGCGATGGCGGAGGGCGTGCCGCCGCGTGCCGACACGTCGGCTCCGCCGATGACGCGGATCCTGTTGTTGCCGGTGTCGGCGACGTACAGGGCGCCGTCGGGACCGACCGCGACCTCGCCCGGTTGGTCGAGCTTCGCTCTCCCGGCCGGCCCGCCGTCGCCGGCGAAACCGCCGCCGCCGTGGTGCAGCCCGGGCTGGGTCGGATCAGGACCGGTGCGGGAGAACCTGCCCGTTCCCGCGACGGCACTGATGGTCCCGGTGCGCGGGTCGACCGCGCGGACCCGGTGGTTCTTCCGGTCGGTCAGGTACAGCGTCCCGTCGGGACCGGTGTCCAGTCCGCCGGGCGAGCCGATCTGCGCGGAGGTCGCCGGCCCACCGTCGCCGGAGACGCCGACGCCCGGCGTCACGTACCCGGCGACCGTGGTGATCTCGCCGGTCTCCTGGTCGAGTGCTCGGACGCGAACGGCGCCGGCGTCCGCGATGTACACGGTGCCGTCGGGTGCGACTGCGACACCCGTCGGCCGGACGACCGAGGGACCGGACTCGCCGCTGTACGCGCTGTCGGCGATCGTCGTGCACTCGTCGCCGCCTGGCCTGACCTTGCACACCAGGTCGTCATGGGTGTCGACGACGTACAGCGCACCGTCGGCGCCCACGTCGATGTCGCCGGGCCGCTCGACGCCGATATCCGTGCCCGGCGCGGTGTCGATGGTGCCCTCGTCCAGGTCGACGACCCGGACGACCCCGCCGTCCGACCAGAACCCGTCCTCCGACACGTAGAGCGTGTCGTCCGGGCCCAGGGCCAGTCCCGCGGGGTTGTCGAGGTAGGCGTCCGTGGCCCGCCCGCCGTCGCCGTTGTCCATCTCGTCGTAGCCGGGCGTTTCCGAGGTCCCGGCGACCGTGCGGACGGTGTCGTCGCCTGGCCGGATCATGCGGACCCTGTCGTTGCCCGTGTCGGCGATGTAGACGGTCCCGTCGTCGGCGACGACCACGTCGCCGGGTGTGTCGAGGGTGACCTCGTCGAGGTCGTGCACGTCGCGGTAGAACCAGCCGTCCTCTGTGTCGTCGAGCTCGTCGCGTCGCTTCTCTCCCAGCCGCACGCCGCTGCCGGCGAGCGTGTCGATGGTCTCGGCGGCGGTGCGGTGCCTGGTGTGTCGCGTGCCGCTCGGAGCCTTGTCGACCGCCCTGACCCGGTTGTTGCGCGCGTCGGCGATGTAGACGGTGCCGTCCTCGCCGTACGCGATGCCCATGGACCCCGAGGATGCGGGCCCGGCGAGGTAGGCGCGGGTCGGCGGGCCGCCGTCGCCGAGCGCCCCCTCGGGCGCGCCTCCGGCGACGTGCGTGAGGCGCTTCTCGTCGAGGTCGAGGCGGTGCACACGGTTCTTCGAGTGGTCGACAGCGAACACGTCGTTGGTGGCGATGTAGAGGACGCCGTCGGCACCCGCCGCGAGGTCGGTGGGCTCGCCGAGTCCGGTCGCGCCGTACGGGCCTCCCGTGCCCGCGACTGTGACGATCGTGTCCTTCTCCGGGTCGACGGCGCGGACGCGGTCCTCGTCCGTGTCGGCGAAGTACACGGTGCCGTCCGTGCCGACGGTGAGCCCGGTGGGCTCGACGAACGTGTTCGTGGCCCTCCCGCGGCCGTCGTCGTCCGGCTTCGGGAAGAAGCCGGAACCCTCGTCGCCCGGGTGTCTGACACCGGCGATCGTCTCGATCCTGCCGCTCTTCTTGTCGACCGCACGGATCCGGTAGTTCAGGGAGTCGGCGATGTAGAGCGTGCCGTCCTGGCCGACGGCGACGTCGCGCGGGTAGGAGAGCCGAGCCTTGCGAGCGGGTCCGCCGTCGCCGGAGAAGCTGCCACGCGGACCCGTGCCGCCGCTCCCGGCGACCGTCTCGATCGTGCCTGTGTCGGGGTCGATGGCGCGGACGCGGTGGTTCCCCGCGTCGGCGACGTACAGCGTGCCGTCGGCGCCGACCGTCAGATCGGTGACGCCGTAGAGGCCGTCGTACTCGTCGGAGAAACGCGCCTTCGTGGCGGGGCCGCCGTCGCCGGAGAAACCCGGCTTCCCGGTGCCGGCGATCGTCTCGATCGTGCCCGTCTTCGGGTCGACCGCCCTGATCCGCAGGCCGGTGAGCACGTACAACGTGCCGTCCGGCGCGGTGGCGACGGCCTGGGGATAGCCGACCGCCGCCTTCACCGCCCGTCGTCCGTCGCCCGCGAATCCCGCGTCGCCGGTCCCGACCACGGTGGTGATGGCGAGCCGGTCGGACGAGGGCGCGCCGGCGAGATCCGCCCGTGCCGCCTCGACCGGCGCCGCGACGAGGAGGCAGGCCGCGAGCATCATGCCCACGGAGACGTTCACCGGCGGAACTCCCGCACGACGGCGCGCGTGGTGGACTCGCGCTCTTCGTAGTCGCGGACGAGGACGATCGTCCGCCCGACCCGTACGATCCGCCGACTGCTCAGGAGGCCCGCCGTGAACTCCTCGTCGGCGCCGACGTCCGAGGCGGCTCCGTCCAGGAGCGCGTCCGCCTCGCGCGCCGTGGCGGCCACCCAGAGGACGCGTACCTCCGTCTCGCCGCGTCCGCACCCGGGACGCGCGACGGTGTTGCCACCGATCCGCAGGGGTGGATCGGGCTCGTCGGTGCGCGACTCCCAGTCCTCAAGCCGGATGCCCCGCAGCAGGGCACACGCGTCCGGCCAGTCGCGCGCGGGCACGCCGCCCAGCTCGGTCGGTTCTCTCGTCCCCGTCGACGCGTACGAGGTGAGCTCCAGCCGCGCGTCCGGGACGTCTCGCGGCGGCGTCGCGACGGCGAACAGCCGCCCACCTGCCGCGCCGACCAGGGCGGGTGACCGCGGCGCGGGCTGTCCCGCGCGCGCCGGCAGCATGCTGTACGGGAGCGGTGCGAGGTGCCACTCGTTCGCCCGGACGTCGAAGACCGAGAGCCCCGCGGGCAGCAGCTGACCGGTGCCGTCGAGGGTCGGACGGAGTGCGTAGAGCCGCGTGCTGTCGGAGACGTACGCCGGGTCACCCGCCGGGTCGCCACCCGGTGCAGCGAGGCCTGACCAGACTCGGCCGTCGCGCGGGTCTACCACCGCGAGTCTCGACCGGCCGTGCTCGTCGTCGTACGGCAGCACGACGCGACCCGCGGCGGACAGTGGTCGGCACGGGAGGCAGGACGTGCCCGGTTCCAGCCGGAACAGCCGGCGGCCGTTGCGCCCGAGCAGCGTGGGCAGACCGTCCTCCCAGTTCATCGCGCGGGACCCGCCCGTCTCGAGGACGACCACGCCGCCGCTCGTGACCGGCTCGGTGCCGGTCGGCGAGAGCGGCCTGGACCACAGCGCGTCTCCCGTCGCCGCGTCGAGCGCCAGGACGGTCGCGTCGCACAGTTCGGCCAGCAGCACCTCGCCGTCGGGATCCGCGCGCGCGTCCTCCGACCCGTCGACCGGTGCGCAGCCGTCGCCCGACCAGCGATGCAGGCGCGTGGCCCACCGTTTCTCACCCGTGCGCGCATCGACGCCGAGGCGTTCCGGTTCGCCTCCGGGCTCGACGGCGACGATCCCGTCCGCGGCATCGGCCGACTCGCCCATCGTCCGGGAGCCGTCGTCGCCGTGGTGGGTGAGCCGCCATTCGTCGGGCGACGTCCAGAGCCGATCGCCGGTGGCCGCGTCGAGGCCGACGAGGCGTACGCCCAGGTCCCCGTGAGTCTCGACGACGACCGCGCCCGCCGTCACCGCGAGCCCCCAGAGGGTGCGGCCGGGCTCGCGGTAGTGCCAGCCGTTCTCGCCGGTGCGCGCGTCGTACGCGCGCAGCCCGTCGGGGGAGGTGACGACGACGTGCGTTCCCGCGAGATAGGTCTCGCCACCGAGCTCTCCGGCGAGGGGCAGGTGCCGTCGCCACTCCCGACGGAACGTGCCCGCCGCCGGTCCGTTCGCCGGCAGTGCCCGGGCGGCGTCGACGGCGCGTTGCTCGACCTCGATCGTGGGACGCGTGACGTGGTCGTGCGCGCTGCCGGCGGCGAGCCAGCCGACGCAGAGGACGACCAGGGCGGCGGCCACCCGACGCAGTCGCCTGCCGTCGCGGAGCTGCGGAGGCAGGCCGCCGGGCTCGAGGAGCGGGCCCGTCACGGCGCGTGCGCGCATGCGTTCCGCACCACGGCCCTCGCGACGACGTCGGCGTTGTACTCGGAGATCCGCCCCGGCCGTTCCGGCGACGCCGCCGGGGCGGCGGCGGCGGACCGCGCCCCGACGACGACGGCGGAACGGCCGGCGAACCCGACGGCACCGATCGCGGCGCGGCAACGTCGCAGGCGGTGCATTTGCGAGCCGAACCTCCACCCGTATGGTCTAGACCAGGTGGACGGTAGAGACCGGCGGCATAGGTCGGCTATAGGTTGGGCACGGCGGGAGGTAGCGGTGGCGGAACCGACGCAGTGCCGGATCCTCGGGCCGCTCGAGGTGCTCGTGGGAGGCCGGCCCGTCGCCCTGGGTGGCCGCCGGCCGCGTGCCCTCCTCGCCACCCTGCTGCTCGACGCGGGTCGGGTCGTCCCCACCGAGCGGCTGACAGCGGCGGTCTGGGGCGACGAGCTGCCCGGGTCGGTACGCGCCCAGGTGTCCATCCATGTGTCGGCGCTGCGCCGCGCACTGGAGCGCGCGGGATGCGCGCATCCGATGATCGAGACCGTCCCCGGCGGATATCTCGTACGGACCGACGCGCTGCGCCTCGACGCCGACGAGGCGCGCCGGTGCCTCGACGAGGCGAGGGACGCCGTCGACAAGGGTTTCGTCGACAAGGCCGCCGAGCTGTTGCGCTACGCGCTGTCGTCGTGGCGCGGGCCCGTTCTCGCGGAGCTCACGGGCTCCGACATCACCGGGTCGAGCCTCACGACCGGGGCGGCCCGGCTGGAGGAGCTGCGGCTGACGATCGCCGAGGAGTGGGCCGACGTCGAGCTCGGCCGCGGCGGCCACCGCGCGGTGAGCGGCGAGCTCCGTGCGCTGGTGGCGGAGCATCCGCTGCGCGAGCGCCTGCGCGCCCGGCTGATGCGGGCGCTGGCGGAGTCCGGCCGGCAGTCCGAGGCCCTCGACGCGTACCGCGAGGGGCGCCGGGTGCTCGTGGACGAGCTCGGCGTCGAGCCGGGCGCGGAGCTCAGGCGGGTCGAACAGGCCGTCCTCACCGGCGAGATCGGACCGGCGACGCGACCGGACGAGAGCACGCCAGGTGGGCCGGCGTCCGGCGACACCGTGCCCGCTCGAGACGACGCCGTGCCGAGCAGTCTCCCGCGCGACGTCGCCTCGTTCACCGGTCGCGCCGCCGAGGTCGAACGGCTGGGCGAGCTGATCCGCGACGGTGGAGCCCTGGCGATCGCGGGAGCCGGCGGAGTCGGCAAGTCCGCGCTCGCGATCCATCTCGCCCACCTCGTGGCCGACCGGTTCCCCGATGGTCGGCTGTACGTCGACCTCCACGGCTCCACTCCCGACGGCGTGCCGCTCGAGCCCGCCGCGGTGCTCGTCAGCTTCCTGGGGGCACTCGGCGTCCCGACGTCGGCGATCCCGTCGGGCGACGACGAGCTCGACGCGATGTTCCGCAGCCTCACCCACCGCAGGCGGCTGCTCGTGGTCCTCGACAACGCGGCCGACGCGCGCCAGGTCAGGCGCCTCATGCCCGGCGGTCCCGGATGCGCCGTCGTCGTCACGAGCCGTCGCGTCCTCGGGGCGCTCGACAGTGCCACCTCACTGACCCTCGACGTGTTCGACGACGACGACGCGCACGAGTTGCTGGCGCGGATCGCGGGCCGCGAACGCGTCGAGACCGAGCCCGGCGCGACCGCCGACGTCGTGCGCATGTGCGAGCGGCTGCCGCTCGCGCTGGCCCTCGCCGCCGCTCGGCTCGCCTCCCGTCCCTCGTGGTCGGTGCGCGACCTCGCCGACCGGCTCGCCGGCGAGCACGGGCGGCTCTCCGAGCTCACCGTCGACGACCAGGGCGTGCGGGCCAGCTTCATGGTCAGCTACGCCGACCTCGACGATCCGCACACCGGCCGGATGTTCCGCCTGCTCGGTCTGCTCGACGGACTCGATGTCGGCGTCCCGGTGGCGGCGGCACTGGCCGACGTGTCCGAGGACCGCGCCGAGGAGGTGCTCGACCGACTGGTCGACGCCCAGCTCGCGCAGACCCGTGCACCCGGGCGCTACCACATGCACGACCTGCTCCGGCTGTTCGCGCACGAGCGCGCGGTGGCGGAGGAGACCGAGGAGGCGCGCGTGCGGGCCAGGCGGCGGGCGGTGCACTGCTATGTCGGCACCGCGTTGACCGCCTCGTCGATCGTCGCGCCGTCCTACGCCTGGCGCACGGATCTCGCCCCCACTACCCTGACGCACCCGGGCGTCGCCCTGACGTCCGTCGCCGACGTCAACGCGTGGGTGGAGGTCGAGCGCGACAATCTGATCGCCGCGGCACGGCAGGCCGCGAGCGGTGACGAGCCGGGTGTCGCGATGTCGCTCGCGGCCGCGCTCGATGCTCCGCTGGAGTACCGAGGGCGGTGGCGCGAGCAGCTCACCGTCGGCGAGATCGCCCTGCAGGCGGCGACCCGCACCGGCGATCCCCGTCACCTCGGTCTCGCCCACAACGACCTCGGCTGGGCGTACAACACGCTCGGGTACTTCACCGAGGCACTCGACCACCTCGAGCAGGGGCTGGCGCGGTGGCAGTCGGTCGGACACCGGGAGGGTGAGGCGTTGACCCTGCATGGCATCGGTGTGGTCTGCCGGTCGCTCGGTCGGCTCGACCGCGCCCTCGACTGTCTCGGCCGGGCGAGCCGGCTCGGCGATCCGGGACGCGCGGCAACCTGCCTGACCTCCACCGGGCTCGTCTACCACCGCCTCGGTCGCCTGACCGAGGCCGTCGCCGCGCACGAGGCGAGCGTCGCCCTCGCGCGTGAGAAGGGGACCATGCGCACCGAGGTGATCGCGTTGGGCAACCTCGCCGAGGCGCACCGGCTCGCCGGTACGGCCGACCGGGCCGTCGCCACCTTCCGCGAGGCGCTCGCCGCCGGACGCGCCACCGGCTACGCCGGCACCTACTGGGAGGCCGAGCACCTGTGGGGCCTGGGACGCGCGCTGCACGACCTCGGCATGGACGGGTGCGACTCGTGGCAGCGGTCGGCGGCGATCCTGCTCGCCCTCGGCCTGGTCGGCCCGGAGGAGGCCGCCGAGATCGAGCGCAATCCGGATCCCGAGACCCCGGCGGCGATCATCGGGCAGCTCTAGCAGATGACGACGGTCGAGCTCTCGATCCTCGGGCCGCTGGAGGCGTCGGTCGACGGACGCGCCGTGCACCTGGGCGGGCCACGTCCGCGGCTGGTTCTCGCCGCTCTCCTCCTCGACGCGGGTCGGGTCGTGCCCGTCGAACGACTGGTCGACGCGGTGTGGGGCGACGAGCCGCCGGCGTCCGCGCGGGCGCTGGTGACCGTCCACGTCTCCGCGCTGCGCAAGGCGTTCATGCGGGCGGGGTGCGACGACGAGGTGATCGAGACCGCGAGCGGCGGCTACCGCGTGCGCGTCGACGCCGTCGGTGTCGACGCGCTGCGGGTCGACGACGCGATCGCCGCCGCACGGTCGGCAGTCGAGTGCGAGCGTCACGACGAGGCCGCCGCGCTGCTGCGCGCGGCACTTGCGCTGTGGCGAGGGCCCGTGCTCGAGGCGTCCCGCCCGGCGGGCAACGACGCTGGCGTCGCGCGGTACGACGAGCTGCGCGTCGTCGCGCTCGAGGAGTGGGTCGAGGCGGAGCTCGCGCTTGACCGGTACCGCGAGGTGCTCGGCGACCTCACGTCGCTGGTGGCGGAGCACCCGCTGCGCGAACGTCCGCGCGCTCAGCTGATGCTCGCCCTGTGGCGGTCCGGTCGCCCGGCGGACGCCCTCGACGTGTACCAGCAGGGCAGGCGGCTCCTCGTCGACGAGCTCGGGCTCGAGCCGGGTGCACCACTCAGGGAGCTACACGAGGCGATCCTCAGGGACGAGGCACCGGCGGAGCCCGACCCGGACGCCGACACCGCGGCACCGGAGCCGCGGCCCGCCGAGCTGCCGCCGGCCGTCCCGGCGTTCACCGGTCGGGCCACCGAGCTGGCGGCGCTCGACTCGTTGCTCGACCAGCGGGGGAGGCATCTACCGGTCGCGGTCGTCAGCGGTGTGGCCGGGGTCGGCAAGACCTCGCTCGCGGTCCACTGGTCGCAGCGGGTCGCCGAGCGGTTCATCGACGGCCAGCTCTTCGCCGACCTGCGCGGGCACGATCCCGACGCGGAGCCGGTCACGGCGGAGGCGGTGCTGGAACGGTTCCTGCGGGCACTCGGCGTGCCCGGCGAGCGGATCCCGGCGGCAGCGGAGGACCGTACGGCACTGTTCCGCAGCGTCCTCGACGGCCAGCGGGTGCTGATCCTGCTCGACAACGCCGCGTCCGCCGCGCAGGTCAGGCCGCTGCTGCCGGGATCGCCCGGCTGTTGCGTGGTGGTGACGGCGCGCAGGCGGCTGGAGGGCCTCGTCGCGGCGGAGGGCGCGCTGTCCGTGCCGGTGGGCGTGATGGACGAGCACGACGCGTCCGACCTGCTCGCAGGTGTCGTCGGCACGGACCGGATGCGAGCCGAGCCGGACGCGGCCGCGCGGTTCGGTGCGCTGTGCGAGGGGCTGCCGCTCGCGCTCCGCATCGCCGCGACCCGGCTCGCGTCCCGCCCGGCCTGGTCGGTCGCCGACCTGGTCGACCGGTTGAGCGACGAGCAGGGCCGGCTCGACCAGCTCAGCAGGGACGAGCTCCAGGTGCGCGGCAGCTTCGCGCTGTCGTACCGGGAGCTGTCGGCGCGAGCGACGGTCGGGTTCCGGCGGCTCGGCCTGCTCGACACCCCGGGCGGGTTCGCGCCCTGGCTGCTCGCGGCCGTGGTCGACGGCACGGTCGCCGACGCGGACGAGCTGTGCGAGGAGCTCGTCGACGCCCAGCTGCTGCAGCCGCTCGGGCTCGACATCGCCGGCCAGTCGCGGTATCGGTTCCACGACCTGATCCGGCTGTTCGCGCGGGAGCGGGCCGAGTCGGAGGAGACAGCCGAGGACCGCGCCGCCGCGCTCGACCGGGCGTTCGGGGCGATGTTCGGCCTGACCGGCCTCGCCCGGCTGGCCGAGCAGGGTGACAGTGCACCCGTCCGCCTCCACGGCGATGTCTCCGCGTGGCTCCCGCCCGACGCCGAGATCACGGATCCGGTCGCGTGGCTCGAGGCCGAGCGAACGAACCTGGTCGCCGCGGTCGCCCACACCGCGGATCTGGGCTGGACGCAGGTGTGCTGGAGCCTCGTCGTCCGGCTCGTCTTCCTGTTCGAGTGGGGCTCGTACCACGACGACTGGCGCGTCGCCGCCGACCGGGCGCTCGGTTCCTGCCGGCGGGTGGGGGACCGCCGCGGCGAGGCGGCGATGCTGTACGCCCTGGGCGTGCTCGCCCTGCACGAGCGGAAGCTCGCGGAGGCGACCGAGCCGCTCACCGCGGCGCTGGAGTTGTCCGAGGGCCTCGGCGACGACCTGGGCGTCGCGCTGGCCCTGCGGCACCTGGCGACCGTCCACAGCCTCCAGGGCGAGCTCCCGCTGGCGCAGCGGGGCTTCGAGCGGGTCGGCGCGCTCCTCGACGAGATCGGCGACCCGTACATGGTCCGGCAGACGGCTGGCTTTCTCGCCCACGTCCACATGCTGGAGGGCCGGCTCGGCACGGCGGAGCGCCTGCTCGTCGACGCGCTGGCGACGCTGCCCGTCCGCGAGGGTCTGCTCGAGGCGCAGCTGAGCAAGCGGCTCGCCGAGGTCTACCTGCGGCAGGGGCGCGGCGCCGACGCGGTCGCGGCGGCCGAACGTGCCCTGGGGCTCCTCCACCGCGACCCGGTCGGGGAGGCCTACGTCCTGCATGCGCTGGGCGAGGCGAAGCACGTGGCGGGCGACGATGTCGAGGCCGCGGTCGCGCTGGGTCGAGGCCTCCGTGTCGCGCGGCAGGTGGGCGAGCGCCTGATCGAGGGCCGTATCCTGCTCGCCCTCGGACACCTCGACACCCCGGACGCCGTCGACCACCTGCGCGAGGCCGTGGAGGTGTTCGGTGCGATCGACGCCTGGACGTGGCACGCACAGGCGGTCGAGGCCCTGTCGTCGCGCGCGACGACGCCTTTAGCGGATCTATGACGACCGTTCGTACGCTCACCGCCAGACGTCCGGTACCGGGAGGAGATCGATGCGCGGCCGCAAGGCCATGTCCGCCGTGGCGGTAGTGGCCGCACTCACGGCGGCCGGCTGCGAGGGGGACCAACCGGACGAGGCGAACACGCCCACGCCGCTGGCGTCCGGGAGCTACGGGGCGGGTGAGCGGACACCAGGATCCGTCACCGACCTGTGCGACGCGGTCTCGGCGAAGTCCCTCGACCGGCTCGGGGTCGAAGCGACCACGGAGCAGGCGTCGCCGCGGTGCGCGTGGCGGGAGGGTGACGACGACTCCCGCTGGCAGGCCGACCGGGAGCTCACGGCCGAGATCCAGGCCTACCAGCAGCCCGTGACGCGGCGCGAGAGCTCGGCGACCGACGAGGCGAAGCACCGGTTCCGCCGGTTGCCCGGCTGGGAGGGCTCGCGGGCGATTCCGGTCCGTGGACTCGGCGACGAGGCCAGGCTCGCTCGTACCTGGACCCCGTCGCACAAGGAGGCGAGCGTCTTCCTCGCGGTGCGGGTGCGCAACGTCGTCGTCGACGTCCACATGACGGCCGAGTCGGTCCTCGAACCCAGCCACGGCCAGGTCCCGCCCGTGGGCGAGCTCGAGGCGGGGGTGCTGGCGGCCGTGCGTGACCTCCTGGGCGAGCTCGGCGCGCGTCGCGCGTCGCCGACGGTCATGCCGAGCGCCTCACCAGGCGCCGGTGAGGTGAGCAGGGTCGGCGAGGTCTGCGGCGCCGTGGGTGCGGCGCGACGTCTGGCGCCCGGGCTCCGTGCCCGCGACATCAGCCCGCCGCGCACGTCGGCGGCGAGCGGCTGCACCTGGTGGGAGAACGACGGGTACCGCCCGGACCTGACCGTGCAGGTCGAGGCCATCCGGCCGAGCACTCTCACCGGTGAGTCGGCGACCGAGGTCGCACGCCGGCTCACCTTCGCCGCGCGCGGTGAGCCGACGAAGGAGCCGCCCGAGGGTGCCGACGAGGCGAGGATCGACCACTACGACTTCGAGTCGGGCAGGGCCCGCAGCGCCTACGTGGTGGCACGGAAGGCCAACCTGGTCGTGAGCGTCGAGTACGGCAGGTGGCACCACCCGTCGAAGCGGCAGATGGAGCGCGACGCGGTCGCCGTCGCCGAGGACATCCTGGCGGGCTACCGATGAGCGGCGACACGTCGCAGCCGTCTGGGTCCGGACGGCTCGCGTGGATCGCGGAGCGGAAGCTCCTCGTGGGCATCGTCGCCGCCGTCGTGATCGCCGCCGTCGTCGTGACCGTCGTGCTCTGGCCGCGCCCGGAGGACGACAAGGTCGTCGCGGCCGCGGTGACGCGCGACCCCGTGCCCACCGGGCCCCTGGTCACGTCCATCCCCGCGGACTGCGGTGTGCGGGAGCGGACCATGGACGAGCTCGTCTCCGGCGGCCAGTACCGGGAGCTGATCCACAACCCGGACTCGCAGAACTGCACCTGGGACTCGGGGTCGGGCGCCAGGATCTTCGGCGGTGGCAGCAGGGACCTCGAGATCGACGTGTCCAAGGACCACGAGGACGCCGGGCCGCGTAGCGAGTGGATGGCGGCGGCGTTCCAGACCTTCGACATGAAGCTCGACGCCGTGGCCGAGGCCCCCGACGACCGGCAGATCGGTCCGGTCCGGCCGGTCTCGGGTCTCGGCGACGAGGCGGTCGTCTGGCACGCGCTCGACTTCACCGGCCCGGTGTATCCCGGGAAGAAGCCGGAGGGGGAGCCGGAGAAGGCGACCACGACGGTCCTCTTCCGGCAGGGCAACGTCGTGGTGCAGGTCGCGTACGGCGGAGTCGACTACACCCCGCACGGCTCGGGCGTCGTCCCCGAGACCGAGGGCGGGCCACCGGACGAGGCGGCGCTGCGGGCCGGGGCGTTCCTTGCGGCCCGCGACGTCGCTGCGGGCATGGGGCTGCGTGTGTCTGGCAAGGTCGCCGTTACCGCCGACGCCGGGCGGAAGCTCGCACGGGTGCCCGACGCCTGCGACCTGCTGCCCGACGCGGTCGCCGAGCGGCTCGCCCCGGACGCCGACCCGGAGGAGGAGGACAGCTACCTCGTCGACTCGGGCGAGGCCACCGCCACGGGTGGCTGCGACTGGGACTTCGACCTCGTGGCGGAGGTCGCCGCGTTCCCCGACTCACGCCGCGGCTCCGGCGAGCGGGTGGCGATCCGGCGGTATCTGGAGCTGCACGCGGAGGCGCGGGGCTTCATCCGCGAGGACGAGGACGACGAGGCGTACTTCCGTGCCCTCACCCGGCCTGGCGAGCAGGCGTACGTGTCGTGGACGAAGG
The DNA here is from genome assembly GCA_009379955.1 of Streptosporangiales bacterium. Classification (NCBI taxonomy): domain Bacteria; kingdom Bacillati; phylum Actinomycetota; class Actinomycetes; order Streptosporangiales; species Streptosporangiales bacterium. Next base: position 25,257 of record WHST01000083.1, read on the forward strand.
ACAGCTCCGTCACGACGGAGGTCGTCTTCCGCACCCGCAACGTGCTGGTCAGGGTCACGGTCAGGGACAGCGAGGACAGCGAGAACAGCGCGAGGAGCCGGCCGGGGGCCGTCCGCGACGCCTACGACGCCGCCGTCGCCGCGGCCAGATCTTTCGACGGCTGAGGTTCCGACACGCGGGCACGGCTCCGTGGCAGGATGAGGCGATGGACAAGCAGACGGAGTTCGTCCTGCGCACGGTCGAGGAGCGCGACATCCGCTTCGTCCGGCTCTGGTTCACCGACGTGCTCGGCTTCCTGAAGTCCGTGGCCGTGGCGCCCGCGGAGCTGGAGGGCGCGTTCGCCGAGGGCATCGGATTCGACGGCTCGGCGATCGAGGGCTTCGCCAGGGTGTACGAGTCCGACATGCTCGCCAAGCCCGACCCGGCGACGTTCCAGATCCTGCCGTGGCGCACCGACGCGCCCGGAGCGGCGCGCATCTTCTGCGACATCATGATGCCGGACGGCACGCCGAGCCACGCCGACCCGCGACACGTGCTCAGGCGTGCGCTCAATCGGGCCGCCGACCTCGGGTTCACGTTCTACGCGCACCCGGAGATCGAGTTCTTCCTGTTCACCGAGCCACCCATGCCGGGACGCGAGCCGGTGCCGATCGACTCCGGCGGCTACTTCGACCAGACGCCGCACACCGTCGCCCGCGACTTCCGGCGCACGGCGGTGACGATGCTCGAGAGCATGGGCCTGTCGGTCGAGTACAGCCACCACGAGGGCGCGCCCGGCCAGCAGGAGATCGACCTGCGCTACGCCGACGCGCTGAGCACCGCCGACAACATCATGACGTTCCGCTTCGTCATGAAGGAGGTCGCGCTCTCGCAGGGTGTCTACGCCTCGTTCATGCCGAAGCCGTTCACCGATCACCCGGGCTCCGGCATGCACACGCATTTCTCGCTGTTCGAGGGCGAGCGCAACGCCTTCTACGAGCCGGGAGCGGAGTACCAGCTCTCCAAGGTGGGGCGCTCGTTCATCGCCGGGCTGCTGCGACACGCGCGGGAGTACGCGGCCGTCACCAACCAATGGGTCAACTCCTACAAGCGGTTGTGGGGCATGGCCGAACGCACCGCGGGCGCCGGCGGCGAGGCGCCCGCCTACGTCTGCTGGGGTCACAACAACAGGTCGGCGCTGGTGCGCGTCCCGATGTACAAGCCACAGAAGGGCAACTCGACGCGGGTCGAGGTGCGGTCGCCCGACGCCGCGTGCAACCCCTACCTCGCGTTCGCCACCATCCTCAGCGCGGGTCTGAAGGGCGTCGAGGAGGGATACGAGCTCCCCGAGGGTGCCGAGGACGACGTCTGGGCCCTGACCGACGCCGAACGCCGGGTGCTCGGCATCGAGCCGCTGCCGGAGAGCCTGTCCGAGGCCATCGCCGCGATGCAGCGCAGCGAGCTCGTCGCGGAGACGCTCGGTGAGCACGTCTTCGACTTCTTCCTGCGCAACAAGCGCGAGGAGTGGAAGGATTACCAGAGACAGGTAACCGCATACGAGCGAGACAGGTACCTCCCCATTCTTTGACACCGCTGTTCTTCCACCGACCAGGGGGGTGTGAGGCGGGTTAACGTAGCGATATGAACGCAAGTTCGGGCAACGCAGACGTTGGCGACATTCTCGTCACGGGTGCCTCGGGGGTGCTCGGCGGGCCGGTCGTGGCGGAGTTGGTACGCCGCGGACACCGGGTCAGAGCGATGAGCAGGCGGCCCATCGACCTGCCACCGCGGACGACCAAGGTGCATGCCGACCTGGCCACGGGTGCCGGAGTCGACCAGGCCGTGTCCGGCGTGGGCACGATCGTGCATTGCGCGACCGATGTCGTGCGCCACAAGGCCGTCGACGAGGAGGGGACGAAGCGGCTGCTCGCCGCGGCCGAGGAGGCGGGGGTCGCGCACCTCGTGTACGTCTCCATCGTCGGCGTCGACACGGTCTCGTACGCCTACTACAAGTCCAAGCTCGAGACCGAGCAGATCGTCGGCGCGTCCGAGGTTCCGTCGACCATCCTGCGGACCACCCAGTTCCACGACTTCGTGCTCGCGATCGCGCAGCAGTTCGCACGCCCGCCGCTGGTGGTCGTGCCGCGCCTGCGGGTGCAGCCGGTCGACGTGCGTGACGTCGCCGAGCGGCTTGCCGACCTCGTCGATGCGGGCCCGTCCGGCCGGGTCGACGACCTCGGCGGACCCGCCGTCTACCGCGGCGAGGCGCTGCTGCGCCGGTACCTCGCACACGTCGGCGTCCAGCGCACGGTGGTGGCGGCGACCCTGCCGGGGGCGGCGTGGCGCTCGCTGCGCGAGGGCGCCAACCTCGTGCCCGAGCCCGGCGGCGGCAAGCGCGGCTTCTTCGAGTTCCTCGACGAGCAGTCGGTCGTCGAGGACGGCAAGGTCCTCGTCCGTTCCGCGTACGCGGAACGCTGGGTCGACGCGACGTTGACGTGATGATCGGCGTCGGCCGCGAACGGCAGGGTGCGATCTACCGTGCCGGTGTCGCGGGCCGGCGCCCGGTCGTGCCGGTCCCTCCCGATCGGCTCGCGTTCAGGGCGCGCCGGGCGATGAGCCGCCGCGCGTGGGCGTACGTCGCCGGCGGCGCGGGCGCGGAGACCACCATGCGCGCCAACCGCGCGGCGTTCGATCGCTGGCGGCTCGTGCCGCGGATGCTGCGTGACGTCGAGTCGCGCGACATCGGGGTCACGCTCTTCGAGCGCCGGCTGCCCGCGCCGTTCCTCCTCGCTCCCGTCGGCGTGCTCGAGCTCGCGCACCGGCAGGCCGACGTCGGCGTCGCGCGTGCCGCGGCCGCCGAAGGCGTCCCGATGGTGTTCTCCAGCCAGGCCTCCCGCCCGATGGAGCAGTGCGCCGCGGCGATGGGCGACTCCCCGCGCTGGTTCCAGCTCTACTGGAGCCTGTCCGACGAGCTGGCCGTGAGCTTCGTCCGGCGTGCCGAGGCGGCCGGCTGTGACGCGATCGTCGTCACGCTCGACACGACGATGCTGGGTTGGCGCCCGCGCGACCTCGACCTTGCGTACCTCCCATTCGCGCACGGCATGGGCATCGCCCAGTACACGTCCGACCCGGTGTTCCGCCGATTGACCGAGGAGCGCGTGCGTGCGGGCCGCCCCGCGTCGTCGCAGCGTCCGACGCCCTCGGCGATCCGTACGCTCGCCGACATCACCCGCGCGTACCCGGGGCCGTTCCTCGCCAACCTGCGCTCGCCGATGCCGCGTGCCGCCGTCGAGACCTTCCTCGACGTGTTCTACCGGCCGGCGCTCACCTGGGACGACCTCGGCTTCCTGCGTGACCAGACCTCACTGCCCATCGTGCTCAAGGGGATCGAGCACCCCGACGACGCGCGGCGCGCGCTCGACGCCGGCGTCGACGGTGTCGTCGTGTCCAACCACGGCGGTCGCCAGGTCGACGGCGCGATCGGGTCACTCGACGCTCTGCCGGCCGTCGTCGACGCCGTGGGTGACGCCGTGCCCGTGCTTCTCGACAGCGGCGTGCGCACGGGCGCCGACATCCTCACGGCGGTGGCGCTCGGGGCGACCGCGGTCCTGGTCGGTCGGCCGTACGTCTATGGGCTCGCGATCGCGGGGGAGCGCGGCGTCCGCGAGGTCATCCGCAACCTCGCCGCGGAGGTGGATCTGACGATGGGACTCACGGGGCACCGGTCGCTTACCGAGGTCGATCGGGGGTCGGTGCGGGCGGTCTGATTTTGTGCCTTCTCTTGGGGGCGCTGCCCTCACCCCTCTGTGGGGCGCTGCCTCACCCCTCTTTTGAGTGTTGGGGTCGGGCGGTGGGTGTCAAGAATCCGCGCGGCCGTTGCTTCGTGGTGCGGTGGTCTGGCGGAGTCTTGACACCCACCGCCCGACCCAAGTACGCGGCGTCTACGGGGTGAGGCAGCTCTGTGGCTGCCTCGCTTCCCGGTCTGTCTGCGGTGACCGTTGATTCACGGAAACCGTTGTTGCGTAAGGGAATCCGGCCTATCGGATGCCTTCTGATTGTGGTAGACTCGAACACATGTTCGACGTCGCGTCGCTGGACCGGATCGAGGCACTCCCCGCCTCCGGCACCACGCACGCCGTGCTCGACTCGATCGATCTCTCGACCGCGCCGGCGGAGGTTGCGCTTGCGGTGCTCGCCGGGTACGAGAAGTGCATCGCCGCCGCGCAGGCCCGCCAGTTCGCCGCGCTCGCCCGCCTCGACCAACTTCGTGACGTGACCAAGGACGACTTCACCCGCGAAGAGGTCGCGGCGGTGCTGCGGATCGCGACCGGCACCGCCGCGGACCGGCTTACGGTCTCCCGGATCACCTGTGACCAGCTCCCCGCGACACAGAAGCTGTTCGCCGCCGGGGAACTCACCGCAATGCACGTACGGATCCTCGCCGACGCCGTCGAACACCTCGACCCCCACACCACCGCGCTGGTGGAGGAGTACGCGCTGCGGC
>WHST01000084.1 GCA_009379955.1 Streptosporangiales bacterium
GGCCTGACTCTTTACGCCGTCCTCCGCGAACTCCAGGCCCTACTCGGCGTCTGGACCGGCGCTTGCCGTCTCTGCCTGCAACCCGTCCTGCCACGCCCACCCACCCCCGCAGACTCGACATAACAAAGTACTACTAGGGCCACGGTAGCGACACCGTGAGCCGGAACTCGCCCTCGGGTGTCGGGCCGTGCACGAGCCTGCCCTCGGCGAGGCTCACCCGTTCGGCCACGCCGACCAGGCCGGTGCCGGCGCCCGGGATCCGTGTCGGCGCCGCGCCGCGCCGCAGCGGGTTGCGCGCCTCGATGGCCAGGCTGGCGCCCGGCGACCCCGACAGCTCCAGCGTCACCGGCGCGCCCGGCGCGTGCTTGCGTGCGTTGGTGAGGGCCTCCTGCACGATGCGGTACGTCGTGCGGCCCATGCTCTCGGGCACGGCGCCGGCGTCGACGTCGTTCCTGAACGCGATCCGCATGCCGGCCTCGCGCGACTCCTCGACGAGCTCGCCGACCGCGGCGAGCGTCGGCTGCGGCCGTTCGGGTGCGTCGTCGGGTGCGCTCTCCCGCAGCACACCGACGACCTCGCGGAGATCCTGCAGCGCCTGGTGGGCGCTCTCCCTGATGACGCCCGCGGCGAGCGCGACGTCCCGCGGCGACGCGTCGGGACGGAACTCGAGCGCGCCCGCGTGCATGCTCAGCAGCGACAGCCGATGCGCCAGCACGTCGTGCATCTCCCTGGCGATCCTCGTCCGCTCCAGGCGTCGTGCCCGTTCGACGTGCAGGAGCTGCTCGGACTCCGCCCGGTCGGCGCGCTCCACCATCGACAGCAGCAGCTGCCGGCGGGCGCGGACGAAGCTGGCGCTCGCGTAGAGGGCGGCGCCGGCGACGACGACGAGCAGCGCCCAGACATCCAGCGGCAGCGGGCGGACCGAGTCGAGCACAGCCGATACCTGCCAGGCGACGAGCGTCAGGGCCAGCAGTGGTAGGGACACCCTGGGCCGCCGGTGGACCGTGGTGCGGAAGAGGTTGATGCTCGACGCCACGCTGACAGCGGGCGCGATCACCGCGACCAGCGCGGCCACGACGGTGCTCGGGACGGGCCAGCGGCGCCAGAACCACAGGGCCAGGCAGCTCAGGACCCCGCCGCCTCCCTGCACGACCAGCTGCCAGGTCGGCACCGGCGGCGTCGAGACGGCGTTGCCGAGCCAGCTCAGCGCGCCGGTGGCGAGGGTCAGGAAGACGAGCCCGACGTCGACGATCCACTCGCGTGCCGTCCTGCGGACCGGCCCCGACCTCGGTTCCGGGTCGAACTCGGTGCCGAGGACGGCGGGCAGCTGCCACAGGTGCTTCGGTCGCATTCGGAGTACTTGCTGCCTCCGGCGGTCTTGCGACAGCGACGCGACGTCCGGTCTGACGGTCCCCATGGTCATGCACCGTACGTTGTGGCCCGCGGCGGTCGACACCGACGGACGTCGTGGGTGCGTTAGCCGATGGTCGAAGCGGTCTGGACGTTCGGCCGTCGCTCACGACGCGCGTGCGGCGACAGGATCGGTCCATGGTCACGACCGGGGCGAGCGCAACCACCGACATCGGGGCTCCGCGCGAGCTGGCACCGTTCGCGCGCCTGCCGGTGCTGGCGATCGCCGGCGCCACGAGCCTGCTGCTGCTCCTGAACAGCGGCAGGGGCGGCTACTTCGCCGACGAGGTCTACTTCGTCGCCGCGGGCGGGCGCCCGTTCGGCTACGCCGACCAGCCGCCGCTCGTCCCACTGCTCGCGCACGCGCTGCACTCCGCGTTCCCCGACTCGCTCGTCGCGCTGCGGCTGCCGATGGTCCTGCTCGCCGGCGCCGGCTGCGTGCTCACCGCGCTGATCGCCAGGGAGCTCGGCGGCGACCGTCGCGCCCAGTGGCTGGCCGCGGCGGCGTACCCGCTGTCGCCGGTGTTCCTCGGCATGGCGCGCATCCTCGGGACGTACTCCATCGACCCGGTGCTCTGGACGCTGGCGATCTGGCTGCTCGTCCGGTGGGTGCGCCTCCGGCAGGAGGGTCGCCGGGCCGACCGGCTGCTCCTGCTGTTCGGGCTGACGGTCGCCGTCGACGTCCAGGTCAAGTACCTGATCGGCGGGTTTCTCGTCGTGCTCGCGGTCGCGCTGCTGGCGGTCGGGCCGCGGCGACTGCTGACCAGGCCGATGCTGTGGCTGGGTGCGGCGATCACCGTCGTGACGATGGTGCCGGGCATCGTCTGGCAGGCGCGGAACGGCTGGCCGCAGCTGGAGATGGCCCAGGTGCTCTCCGCCGGCGGGAAGATCATCTGGCAGCCGGCCTGGTTCGTGCCTGCCGTCGTCGTCGGCGCGGGGATCCCCGGGGCGTTCCTGCTCTGCTACGGCCTCTGGCGGCTGCTGCGCTCACCCGAGCTGCGGCCGTACCGCTTCCTCGGCTGGGCCGTGGTCGGGACGACCGTGCTCTTCGTCGTGACGGCGGGCGGGTTCTACTACGCCATGGGCCTGGTCCCGCTCTGCTGGGCGGTGGGTGCGGTGGAGCTGCGGCGGCGACCGGTCGCGCGCTGGTGGCGGTGGGTCCCCACCGTGCCGGCCTGCGCCGTGATGGCCGTCCTCGCCGTCGTCTCGACCGCGATGGCGCCGTCGCCGACGCTCGGCCTGTCCGGCGGCTGGCAGGACGTCGTCGCGGTTGCCGGCAAGACGTACGACGAGCTGCCCGCGGGTGAGCGCGAACGGACCACGGTGATGGCGCACATGTACTACCAGGCCGCGGCGCTCGAGGTGTTCGGCCCGCGGCACGGCCTGCCGCCGCGGGTGTACTCGTCGAACCGGGGTTACTGGTACTTCGGCGCACCGCCGGCGCGCACGGACCGGGTGCTCTACGTCGGCGGCTCCGCCGTGGAGCTGGAGAAGTGGTTCGCACACGTCGACCGCGTCGCGACCGCGCCGGGCACGCCGGCCGGGTCGGTCGGACAGAACAAGGACGTGCCGGTCTTCACATGCTCCTCGCCACGCCGACCGCTGCCGATGATGTGGCCGCGGATGCAGCGGGCGTTCGCGTGACCGGACCTCGCGGGGGAGGCCCGGTCTGCCCGGGTCCTGGGGGTCGGGGGGCCTCAGGACCCGGGCAACCCGTTCGTGGGGCGCCTACCAGTTGGGCTCGGCGCCGGGTGGCGTGGGCAGCGGCACGTACGAGGGTCGCATGATGTACGTGAGTCCGCCCGAGTGTGGCACCCAGGCGTTCTCGACCTGGCCCCGCTTGTAGACGCGGGTGACCGTGGCGTCGCTCGACGTGGCGGGGTCGTTGATGATCACGTCCCCCGTCTTCGTGAAGCCGGCGATGACGAACAGGTGGCCGTTGGTGCTGTAGCCGGCGCCGTCCATGTCCTCCTCGTCGAAGGACACCGAGATCACCAGCGGGATGCCGCGGGCGACGAAGCGCTCGGCCTCGGCGAGGGTGCGCAGCCGGGTGACGTACGCGTCCATGCCGCGGAAGCCGGCCGCGTACGCGGTGTTGAACGGCCAGTTGCCGGCGCCCTCGTAGTCGTGGTCGTAGGTGTACCTGGCCGCGTAGTCGACCTGCGGGTCGTCGTGCGGCTTCGGCTCGACCCAGGCGGTGTCGCGCGACGAGACCGTGCGGCGCCAGTGGTAGAGCGCCATCGTGGTCGACGTCGGCGAGCACCAGGCCTCGCCGCCGCCGTCGTACTCCGGGTAGTGACCCTCGTGCAGGTTCTGCGAGAACTCGGGGACGCGCAGGTCGATCTGCCGGCCGAGGGTGAAGTCGCTTGTCGGCACCGTCTCGACGTCGGGGAGCGCGGACGCCATCACGCCCATCTTCGACACCCGCGGCGTGGCGTGGGTGCCGCTCAGCCGATAGAGCGTGACGCGGACCTGGACGGCGTCGATGCTCTTGCCGTCGTCGGCGTGGAACGTGTCGACCCAGATGTCGGCGTCGTCGTCGGCCTGGTCGGGCACCGACGTGCGGTGGATGTCGCCGCGCGCGAAGTCGTCGCCCGACGCCCATCGCGCCATCTCGTACCACGTGGTCCAGCCCGCACCCGTGGCGCGCTTGCCGCGCAGCTGCACCTCGATCCAGGTGCCCGTGGGGGTGTCGGCGTTCCACGACGCGATGGCCTCGTTGGCGTCGAAGCCGGGACGGTGGACCGGCGAGGTCCAGGTGCCGGCGTCGTACGTACGCGCGGAGCCGTCGCCGAACGGGTCGGTATAGGAGACGGGGGTGGTGCCGCGCGACAGCACGAGCCCGCCGGCTCCCGTCCGCGCGCCGTCGGTCGAGCCCTTGCGGAGCTCGCGGGCGCCGTCCCACTCGGTGTAGGACACGTGCCGGTCGGCGGCGCCGTCGTCCGGCGCGGCGACCGCCGTGCCGGGAAGGACGAGGAACGTGGCCGCCGCGACGACTGTCGCGGTCGTCAGCCTGCGGGAGAGCATGCGGGGCATGGCGGACCTCCGGTCGATCGTCGCCAAGACTAAGGTCTCCGCGCCCGCGCCGCATCAAATCGACCGGTGACTGCGACTCTCCGAAGGATTCCTACTCGGGCTGCGGATGCCGGCGCCGTGGCAGGTGCCGTACCTGTGGCGACAGCTTGGGCGGCGGCGGTGACCGCGGCGACGAGGACGTAACCCCCGACGAGGGTGACGTCCGTGCCGGCGGTGAGCGCGATCGGGCCGGCGAGCGCGGCGCCGACCGGCGCGAGAGCGAACGAGCCGAGCGAGTCGTAGGCGGCGACCCGGGAGAGCAGGCCCGGCGGGATCTCCTGCTGCATCGTCGTCGACCAGGTGACGCCGAACACTCCCTGGCTGGCGCCGGAGAGGAACATCGCGGCAGCGAGGTACGGCACCGGCAGCGGTACGGCGAGCCCGAGGAGCAGCAGGGGGTCGAAGAAGACCGAGAGCGCCGCGACGAGCAGCGGCCGGCGTGGTCGCCACCGCAGCATGAGCACCGCGCCGGCGAACGCGCCGACGGCGGACGATGCCATGATCAGACCCCACGGTCCGGCACCGCCGAGGCTCTCGCGCGCGACGAGCGGTCCCAGCACGTTGATGCCACCGGAGTGCACCGCGATCACCAGGGCCGACTGCACCACGATCACCCAGAGCCACTGGCGGCTCCGGAACTCTCGCCAACCCTCGCGCAACTCGTGGAGCGGGTGGGTCCTGGCCACCGGCGCCGGTGCCGGGAACCGCATGCCCGCCCGCGCGAGCGCCGCGAGTCCGAACGTCGCCGCGTCGACGACGAGCGCCCAGCCCGCGCCGACCGTCCCGACGAGCACGCCGCCGGACGACGCCCCGACGATGCGGGCGGCGTTGATGCCGAGCCGCTGGACGGCGTTCGCCGCGCTCAGATGGTCGGGCCTGACCGTCTGCGGGACGAGCCCCTGCTCGGCCGGCAGCACGAACGCGAACGCGCACCCGCGCACCGCCACGAGCGCGATCAGCAGCCAGGGTCCGCCGACCCCGCTGACCACGAGGACGCCGGAGACGAGCTGGCAGGTGCCCTGCACGACGTTCGCCGACGCGAGCACCAGGTGCCGGGGGAAGCGGTCGCCGACGACTCCGCCGACGAGCAGGAAGAGCACGAGCGGCACGGTCGCCGCCGCGGCGGCGAACCCCACCTCGGCGACCGTCCCGCCGACGGCGAAGATCGCGAACGGCTGCGCGACGATCGCGATGCCGTTGCCGTACATCGAGACCGTGATGGAGCCGGCGAGCAGCCGGAAGTTCCGGCTCCCCAACGGGCCGCCGCGAAGCGAGGTGAGCAGGCGGCGAAGAGGCACCGGGGCAACCTAGCGTCACCGCGTACGGGAGGGCGATGGGGTTTCGGCGACCCCGATCTTGCGCAAGACTGGGGCCTGGTGAGGGGGCGGCCATGAACGAGACCGACATCCTGGGTCGCGTGCACGAGCTCGTCGCGGAGGAGCACGAGCTGCGCAGCAGGTTCAGCCAGGGCGAGATCGACGGCGCGCAGGAGCGCGAACGCCTGCAGCAGCTCGAGGACGAGCTCGACCAGTGCTGGGACCTGCTCCGCCGCCGCCGGGCCGCGACCGACGCCGGCACTGATCCCGAGACCACCGACGTCCGTACGGTGCAAGAGGTCCGCCGCTACCTCCAGTAACCCCTCGCGGCACCGGCTGCCCCGTTGATCACGTTAACGTGATCAACGGGGACTTCACCTCGTGTCGGGACGAGGTGAAGTCCAGGTTCGTGAGGTGAAGCACCCGCTAACGTCGGCGGCGGGCGCGGGCGAAGGCGGCGCGGATCCTGACGGCGGTGGCCGCCGGGTGGCCGAGGTCGCCCCAGTCGAGGCGGCCGACCTCCTTGCCGGTCTCTCGGATGTCGTCCTCCCGCCGCTTCTCCCGGACGACCGCGTCGCTCGCATCCGGTCCCGAGCCCTGGTACTTCACCCGGCCGTCGAACTCGATGACGGTGTCGTGGTCGGGGAAGAAGAAGTCGACGCGGCCGACGAGGCGGCCACGGCCGTCGCGGATCTCCTTCTGCAGCTCGGGCTCGGGTAGACCCTCCTCGTACATCAGCACCCGCGCCCGCGACTCGCCCACGCTCTCCGACCGGCCGTCGGAGAATCCCACGGCCGCGCCGGTGTTCCTTGACCCGGGCCAGTCCCGGCCGGCCTCGACCTGCGCGCGCAGCCGTTCGCGGGTCACCAGGCCCGTGTGCAACGCGTGGTCGGCCATGACGACCGCCTGCTCGAAGGAGCAGAGCCCGGCTGCCTCGACGATCGCGCGTTCGGGCACCACGACCGGGATCCCGCACACCTGCGTGATCTCCTGGTCGCGCAGGTCACCGACGTGGTGCTGCACGCCGTGGCAGATGCGCGGCGAACCACCGTCGACGCGGGTGAGATGGACCAGCGACAGGTCGGGCGCCCAGGTGGCGGTGTCGTGCAGGACGACCGCCGACGTGTGGCTCACGACGACACGGCGACCGAACGCCAGGAGTGCCGCCTGGATGTCGACGATATGCCGGTCGAGCGCGTCGAGGGCCAGGTAGGCGACGCGGTCGGTGTAGGTGGCGCGCCGCAGCCGCAGCCAGGTGCCGTCGCGTACGAACGCACGGACGGCGTCGGTCGAATAGCCGCATGTCGCGGCCTCGGTGGTGGTGAAGGCGCCGCCGTGGCCGGCAGCCAGTACGGCAAGTCGTCGGTTCATGGGCCGATCGTCCACGCCTGACCGACCGCCGGAGCCCGCGTGCACGCAGAATGTGGACGGCGCGACCGCTGTCCACGGCGCCGTACTTCACCTCGTGAACGGGGACTTCACCTCGTCCCGGCACGAGGTGAAGTCGACGTTGATCACGTTGACGTGATCAACGGGGACACACCGGGCGGGCTGGGACGGTGGGTCAGGTGACCAGGTCGTTGTCCTCGAGGAACTGCTTGGCGACCGTCGCGGCATCCTTCTTGTCGACCTCGACCTGTGCGACGAGGTCCGTGAGGTTGGCCGTCGTCAGCTTGGCCGACACCGCGTTGAGGGTCTCCTTGACGTTGTCGGTGGCCTTGGCCTCGTCGATGAGCGGCGTGACGTTCTGGGCGAGGAAGAGGCTCTTCGGGTCCTCCAGCGCGACGAAGTCGTTCTGCTTGATCGCGCTCTGCGTGGTGAACAGGTTGACCGCCTGCACCTTGTCGTCCTTCAGCGCCTTGACGCTGATCGGCCCGGCGGTGTCGAGCTTGCGGAAGCTCTTGAACTCGACGCCGTACAGCTCCTTCAGGCCCTTGAGCCCGGTGTAGCGGGTCTCCCACTCCGGCGGGCCACCGAGGATCAGCTTGGACTGGTGCGGCTTGATGTCCTCGATCGACTTCAGGTCGTACTTCTGCGCGGTCGCGGCGGTGACGACGACGGCGTCCTTGTCCTCGGCCGACGACTTGTCGAGCAGGACCACGCCGTCGGGCAACGCGGCCTTGGTGTCGGTGTAGACCTTGTCCGCGTCGAGGTTGTTGCCGGGCGACTTGCCTTCCTTGAGGTACGACAGCAGGTTGCCGGTGTACTCGGGCAGCAGGTCGATCGAGCCGTCCTTCAGCGCCGGGATGTACGCCTCGCGGGTGCCGATGTTGAACTTCCGCTCGACCTTGACGTCCTTGGCCTCGAGTGCCTGGGCGTAGATCTCGCCGAGCAGGGAGTTCTCGGGGAAGTTCGCCGAGCCGATGACGATCGACTCCGACTCCTCGCTGCCGCCGCCACCCTCGAGCGGGTCCCCGCCGCCGCCTCCGCCGCAACCGGCGAGGGCGAGCATGGCCGCCGCCGCGACCGCGAGGGAGATGAGCTTACGTCGCATGGTGTCTCCTTCATGCCTCTTGTGCGACGGTCGCCCGCCGGTCTGTCGTGTCCTTATCATGCGTGCCCGCTTCCTCCCGGGCCTCCGGCAGGTGCCGCGACGGCTTGGTCACGGGCACTCGCGGCGTCGCGACCCCTACCTGCGGCCCGCTCGTCATGCTCCTGCGCTGACCTGCGCGCAGCGAGCCCACCAGGAGCCGCCACGAACTTGAGCCCCACGAAGGCGACGTCGAGCACGATGGCCAGGACCGCCACGATGACGGCGCCGGCGAGCATCTCGGTGTAGTTGCGCTGCGCCTGGCCGTCGATCAGCAGGCGGCCGAGCCCGCCGAGCCCGACGTACGCCGCCACCGTCGCGGTCGAGACGACCTGCAGGGTCGCGGTGCGGAGCCCGCCGACGATGACGGGCAGCGCGGCCGGCAGCTCGGCCTTGAACAGGGTCTGCCGCTCGTGCATGCCCATGCCGCGGGCGGCGTCGACGATGTCCGGCTCGACGCTCCTGATGCCCGCGTACGTCGAGGTGAGGATCGGCGGGATCGCCAGGATCACGAGCGCGATCAGCACGGGGACGACGCCGAGCGTCATCAGCAGCACCAGCAGGATCAGCAGGCCGAGTGTCGGGAGGGCGCGACCCGCGTTGCCGATGTTGATGGCCAGGAACGCGCCCTTGCCGGTGTGTCCGATGAGCAGGCCGAGGGGGAACGCGATGACGAACGCGATGAGCAGTGTCAGCACGGTGTACTGCAGGTGCTCGGCGAGGCGTATCGGGATGCCGTCGGCGCCGGTCCAGTTGGCCGCGGAGCCCAGGTAGTCGAAGAGGTCGGCGAACATCAGCGGGTCGCCCTCGCTCTCGTCCACGGCGTGGTGAGTCGTTGGGCCAGGACGATCAGCACGTCGGCGATCAGCGCCAGCGCCACGGAGAGCACGATGCCGGTGACCAGCAACGGGAACGACTGGATCTGGAAGCCGTACGTGAACAACGCTCCCAGCCCGCCCACACCGATCAGCGCGCCGACGCTCACCATGCTGATGTTCGACACCGCGGCGACGCGCAGGCCCGAGGCGATGATCGGCAGCGCGATCGGCAGCTCGACGGTGAGCAGTTGCCGCGGACGCTTCATGCCGAGTGCCGTCGCGGCCATGCGCACGGGCTCAGGCACCGACCGCAGGCCGTCCGCGACGCTGCGGAAGAGCAGGGCGACGGTGTAGAGCGACAGCGCGATGACGACATTGAGCGGGTCGAGGATCTTGGTGCCGATGAGGCCGGGCATGGCGATGAACAACGCCAGCGACGGGATCGAGTATGCGACGCTCGACGCGCCGAGCAGCGGGATGTCGGCCCAGCGGTAGCGCACGGCCAGCATGCCGAGTGGGAGCGCGACCACGATCCCGATGAGGATCGGCAGGAACGACAGGTAGAGGTGCTCCACCAGCGCGTCGACGATGGTCGACGAGTTCGCGTCGAGGAACTCAAACATGCGCCGGCCCCCTCATGCGGGTTCGGCGGACGTCTCGTCCGCGGCGTCAGTGACGCCGCCGGAGCCGGATTCGGCCTCCGCCGAACGTTGCGCCGTGACGAAGCGGGCGATGTCGTCGTGTCCGACCGCTCCGGCGACGCGTCCGTGCTCGTCGACGTGCACCGCGATGCCGGCCGGCGAGGCGAGCGCGCCGTCGAGCGCGATCCGGCAGGAGTCGTCGGTCGTGAACGTGGTGCCGACCGGGACATGCGCCAGCTCGGTGTCGTCGGTGTCGTGACCGTCGCGCCACGACACCGGCCCGCCGTCGGTGTCGACGCCGAGCAGCCAGCGCACGCCGGAGTCCTGGGCGACCTTGCGCGCGTCGGTCGGGCTCGCGTCGACGGCGACCGTCACCGGCTGGTGCAGCGGTAGCTCGCGGGCCGGGACGAACGACAGCCGCCGGTAGCCGCGGTCGCGGCCGATCAGGCTCTCGACGAAGCCGTTGCGCGGGTTGCCGAGGAGGACCTCGGGCGGATCGAGCTGGACGAGCCTGCCGCCGCCGCCGAAGACGGCGACCTGGTCGCCGAGCTTGACCGCCTCGTCGACGTCGTGGGTGACGAAGACGATGGTCTTGCAGAGCTCCTGCTGGAGCCGCAGGAACTCCTCCTGCAGGCTCTCCCGCACGATCGGGTCGACGGCGCTGAACGGCTCATCCATCAGCATGACCGGCGGATCGGCCGCGAGCGCACGGGCGACGCCCACACGCTGCTGCTGTCCGCCGGAGAGCTGTGCCGGGTAGCGCCCGGCCATGCCCGCGTCGAGACCCACCCGCTCGAGCAGCTCCATCGCGTTCTTGCGCGCCGTTGCCTTCTTGTGACCGATGAGGTACGGCACGGTGCAGACGTTGTCGATGATGGTGCGGTGCGGGAGCAGGCCGACCTGCTGGATGACGTAGCCCATGCCGCGGCGCAGCTGCGCCTTGTCGAGTCGGGACAGGTCGTTGCCGTCGTGCGTGATGCGACCCGACGTCGGCTCGATCATCCGGTTGATCATGCGCAGCGAGGTCGTCTTGCCGCAGCCGGACGGTCCGACGAACACGGTGATCTTGCCGGTGGGAATGGTGAGGCTGAGGCTGTCGACCCCGATACCCCCGCCGGGGAAACGCTTGGTGACGGACTCGAACTCGATCACGTCGGACCTCTCGCCCGGTACAGAACCGCTCAATCCTTCTCAGCGGGCACAGGACATGTCAAGTCGAACCACCGCGAACGTGGCGAACGGGTCCGCTCCGGGTGAACGGACCCGTTCGAATCCGACCTAGTCGATGAAGGTACTCGGTTTACGCGTTCATCGGCGACGGCCCCTCGAACCGCGTCGAGCCACTGCGCTTGACGGCCGTCAACGGGGTGGCGATGTCCTCGAGCGACTGGCGCTCGGCGTTGACGCCGATGACCAATGCCACCACGCCGCCGGTGAACATCAGGACCGCGCCGATGAAGTAGCCGACCGTCAGCGGGCCGGGGCTGGGGTTCGCTCCCTCGCCGATGAGCAGGCCGTAGAGGAAGGCAGCCAGCGCGCCGGTGAGCTGGGCGATGCAGAAGAACAGCGCGATCGCCTGACCGCGCATCTCGATCGGGAAGATCTCGCTGACCGTGAGGTACGCGGACGAGGCTCCCGCCGAGGCGAAGAAGAAGCACACGCACCACAGGATCGTCTGCGTCAGGGCGCTGAGGAGACCCGCGTTGAACAGGATCGCCGCGAGGGCGAGCACCACGGCCGCGATCGTGTAGGTGCCGAAGATCATCTTGCGCCGGCCGATGGTGTCGAAGAACGGACCGAGGATCAGCGGGCCGAGCAGGTTGCCGAACGCGAACGGGATGAAGTAGAGCGGGATGGCGCCGTGCTCGACGTGGAAGTGTGTCTGCAGCACGTTCGCGTACGTGAAGAAGATCGCGTTGTAGAGGAACGCCTGGGTCATCATCATCGTGGCGCCGAGCACGGAGCGTTTCGGATACTCCTTGAACAGGATGCGGGCCACCCTGAGGAGGTTGATCGACTTCTCGCCCTTGACCTCGATCGCCTTGCTGTCGTCGACGGGGGTCAACTCGCCGCCCTGGCGTTCGACCGTGCGCTCGATCTCGTCGACGGTCTTCTCGGCCGTGTCGGCGTACCCGTGGGTGAGCTGCCAGCGGGGGCTCTCCGGGATGTGCCTGCGCAGGTAGATGATGAACAGGCCGAGGATCGGGCCGATGAAGAAGGCCAGTCGCCAGCCCCAGAAGATCGGGACGAGGTCGGGGTTGAGCAGGACGAGCGCGCCGAGCGAGCCGATGAGCGCGCCGCCCCAGTACGTGCCGTTGACCGCGATGTCGACGCGCCCGCGGTACTTCGCGGGGATGAGCTCGTCGATGGCGGAGTTGATCGCGGTGTACTCGCCGCCGATGCCCATGCCCGCGATGAAGCGGAAGACCAGGAACGAGTAGATGTCCCAGGAGAATCCCGCGAGACCGCTGCCGACGAGGTAGATGGCGAGCGTCAGGATGAAGAGGTTCTTTCGTCCCAGCCGGTCGGTGAGCCGACCGAAGACCAGCGCGCCGCAGACCTGTCCGACGAGGTAGACCGAGGCGAGCAGGCCGACGCGATTGGCGCTGATCCCGATCCCGCTGGCGTCCTCGGTGAGGATCGCGCCGACGTCGGCGACCATCTGGATCTCCAGGCCGTCGAGGATCCACGAGATGCCGAGTCCGATGACGACCATCCAGTGGAAGCGCGTCCACGGCAGTCGGTCCATCCGTGCGGGAACCAGACTTCGTACAGCTCCTGCCTCGACCGGTGTCGTGCTCATGTGCGCCCGCCTCTCCGCTCCTCGGTGAGGGGGCGAAGGGCGCTCTTCAGCCGCTCTATCGCCCCCTGTGGTCCACGATCGCGATAGTGCCGCCGGCAATGGTGCACCCGCCATGCCCCCGGAGTCCAGGAGTGCCGCGCGGTGCTTCCTCGCCGGATTCGCGAGACAGCGGCTCGTCCGCACGGTTGGATGGCGGTGAGAACGGTTACGCCTGAAGGAGCGTCACGTGGTTCCCGTCGTCCTCGACTGCGATCCCGGCCATGACGATGCCGTGGCGATCCTGCTCGCGGCGGCACATCCGGCGATCGACCTGCTCGCGATCACCACGGTCGCCGGCAACCAGACCCTCGAGAAGTGCACACGCAACGTGACGCGCGTCTGCACGCTCGCCGGGATCGACGTCCCCGTCGCGGCGGGCGCCGACCGCCCGCTCGTCCGTGAGCCACGCATCGCGGCGGACATCCACGGCGAGACCGGACTCGACGGACCCGCCTTCCCCGAGCCCACGGTCGAGGTGTCGGCGACGCCCGCGGTCGAACTGATCCGCGCGATCCTCGCGGCGCATCCCGAGCCGGTGACGCTGGTGCCGACCGGTCCCCTCACCAACGTCGCGACGCTGCTCGACAGGCACCCGGAGATGCGCGACCGGATCGCGGAGATCGTGCTGATGGGCGGGTCGACCGGGCGCGGCAACTCCTCGCCGTACGCAGAGTTCAACGTCCGCGCCGACCCGGAGGCCGCGGAGATCGTGTTCGGCAGCGGCCTGCCGGTCACGATGGTCGGGCTCAACGCCACCCACCAGGCGCTGGTGACACCGGACGTCGTGGACCGGCTGCGCGCGCTCGGCACGCCGGTGGCCGGCGCGTGTGCCGAGCTGATGACGTTCTTCGCCGACCGCTACCGGCAGGTGTTCGGCTTCGCGGGAGCGCCACTGCACGACCCGCTCGCGGTCGCCAGGGTCGCCGAGCCGGGCATCGTCGGCTGCGTGCCCGCGCCGGTGCGTGTCGAGACGACCGGTGTGCACACGTACGGCGCCACGGTGGTCGACCTGCACCACGTCACCGGGGAGGCGGACAACGCCCGGGTCGCCGTGGACGTCGACGTGCCGCGCTTCTTCGACCTCGTGGTCGACGCGATCGCGTCGTACCGCTGTCGCTAGACCGCCGGAGGCAGCTGGCCCTGACCTAAGCGCGGGCGGTGCAGGCGGTGAGCAGGCCCTCGGCGACCTTGGTCCAGGACCAGCGGTCGTGGGCGAGCTTGACGAGCGTGGCGGCCATGTCGGCGCGGTCGGCGGCGTCGTGGGCGAGCACGGCGTCGATCCGCTCGGCGAGCCCGCGTACGGGATCGGCCGGGTCGTAGCTGAGCAGGCCGGGCAGTCCGAGGACCTCCTCCGCGGCGGTGCCGATCTCGCCGATGCCCGAGTGCCGCGGGACGATCGGGATGACGCCCGCGGCGCAGGCCTCCGCTCCCACCATGCCGAACGCCTCGGGCACCTCCGACGGCACGACGAGGATGTCGAACCCGGTGAGGGCGTGGGGGAGCCGGTCGTGGTCGAGCCGGCCCGCCCAGGTGACCGGGACCTCGGCGAGGCGGGCCAGGTACGGGTCGTCGACGTCGGCGGAGTCGAGGAACTCGCGGCAGTGCGCGTTGGACGGGTCGTCGGCCACCGCCTTGCGGGCGTCGCCGACCCGGCCGGAGCGCAGCGCGTCGTGCAGCTCGCGCAGGCCGTCGGCGAAGTCGCCGTAGCCCACGAGCGTCGTGCGTAGCCCGGGGGCAGTCGTGCGGCCGAGTGCGGCGAGCAGGTTCTGTGGGCCCTTCGCCGCGATGAGCTTGCCGACGAACCCGACCGTCGGCGGGGCGGCCGGGTCGCGCTCGGCGGGGACGAACACGTCGACGTCGCAGCCGGGGTTGACCACGGCCGTCCGCGAGGTCCAGTCGCCGGGGACGGCCGCGGCGGCCGCGTCGCACATGTAGTGGCTGGTGCCGACGACGGTGTCGGCCGTCGCGAAGCCGTCCCTCGCCGCGTCGGTGTATCTGGCCTGTTTCTTGACCGCGTACTCCAGGGCGCTGCCGTGCAGCTTGACGGAGTAGCCGATCCCGGTCTGCTCGCGCACCTGCCTGGCGATCGCCGGCCCCATCACCTCGTGCCCGATGATCACGACGTCCGGCTCGAACGTCGTGACCGCGGTGGTGATCGCGTCGACGTTGGTGCGGACGTAGTGGGCGAGCTCGTCGTCGTCGAGGTCGACGAAGCGCTTGGCGGTGAAGCCCTCGTACGGGTCCCAGACGTACACCGGCAGGATCTCGCCGATGTCGGGACGCGCCACCCGAAGGCTGCCCTTCGCGGGCGCCGACGACACCGGGTGGCTCGTCACGCTGTCGTTGTCCGGGGCGAACTCGCCGTACTCGTCGACGAACGGCAGCTCACCGGCGTGCCGGTCCTGGCACAGCAGCAGCACGTCGTGCCCCTGTGCACGCCAGACCTTCGCGACGTTGGCGGTGTAGACGTTCGAGCCCGAGCCGGACAGCAGATATCCGTGCCACAGCAGGATCTTCAACGCGCCTCTTTCCACAGATTCCCCGACGACGCTCGCGAGGGTACGGGTAGCGCGTAGCCTGGCGAACGACCGGGGGTGGTATCACTTCTCGCCAAAGTGATACCGCGGCGTCTACGATGGGAGTCATGGCCATGACACTTCGCCTGACCGACGAGCAGACCGAGGCGCTCAGGGAGGCAGCAGAGCGCGAGGGACGCTCGATGCAGGACATTGCGCGCACCGCGATCGACGAGTACGTCGGCCATCGTGCACGCCTGCGCGACGGCATCCTCGACCACGTCATGCGGCGTGACGAGCGGCTGCTCGAGCGGCTCGCCGAGTGACCGAGTACGTCACCCTCGACGACCTGATGGCGGCGGCCCGCCGGCTGCTCGGTGACGACGTCGCGGTACGAGACGTCGGTCTGCTGATGGCCGCGGTCGCGCGGCCGCAGCAGTCGGCATTCGGCGCCGACGCCTATCCCGATCGCGATTCCAAGGCCGCGGCTCTGCTCCACTCGGTGGTGAAGAACCACGCCCTCATCGACGGCAACAAGCGACTCGGCTGGTTGGCCGTGAACCTCTTCTACGGATACAACGGCTTCGAGCTCGTCGTCGACGAGGACACCGCCTACGACCTCGTCATGGGCGTCGCGTCCGGTCGACACGACGACGTAGGCGAGATAGCCACGATCCTCGCTCGGTGGGTACGACCGCTGCGTCTTCCGTGACGGGTACGATCCGGCCGCGGACGACGAGCTCCAGTGCGACGACCACCGCGACGACCTCGACCGCGAGCAGGCCGACGAGCACGAAGAGCTGGGTCGCGCCGGCGTCCAGCGGATGTGCCCCCGCCATCAGCATGCCGACGAACGCCCCCGGCAGCGTGACGAGGCCGACCGTCCGCGTCTGGTCCAGTGCGGGGATCAGCGCCTGCGACGCCGACGGCCGGCAGACCTCGAGACCGGCGTCGCGCGGCATCATGCCGATCGACAGGCCGGCCTCGTACTCGCCGTGGCGGTCCCGCAGCTCGTCGAGAGCGCGCCTGGCCGCCTGGGCGGTCGCGGTCATCGCGCCGCCGATGAGGATGCCGCTCACCGGGATCACCGCGATGGCCTTCGGCGGCAGCAGCCCGGTGGCGAGCAGCGCCACGATGACCGGTGCCGTGCCTGCGACGATCGGCAGCGCCGCCCACCAACCGCTGCGGTGGCGCGTCGCGCGCCGCCCCGCCGTCCACGTCGCGATCGTGTACATCGCCAGCACGAACACCGCCGTGAGCGGCAGCGAGCCGAGGATCGCGGTGATGACCAGCGAGACGAGGCCGAGCTGCACGACGGCACGGATCGCGGCGACGAGGATGCGACGTCCCTGGCCGAGGTGTCCGACGACCGCCACGACGGCGGCGACGAGGACGAGTGCGCCCATCGCGACCCCGAGCCACGGCCCGACGTTCAGCAGCGACGCTTGCATCGGTGCGTGTCAGTCGTCGTCGGCCAGGCGGGTGACGGCGCGCATCTTGTTGGTGGCGTCGAGCGCGGCGACCTTGTACGACTCGGCGAGCGTCGGGTAGTTGAACACCGTGTCGACCAGGTAGTCGACCGTGCCGCCGCAGCCCATGACGGCCTGCCCGATGTGCACGAGCTCGGTCGCGTTGCTGCCGAAGACGTGGACGCCGAGCAGCTCGCTCGTGTCGGTGTGCACCAGCAGCTTGAGCATGCCGTACGAGTCGCCGATGATCTGGCCGCGCGCCAGCTCGCGGTAGCGGGAGACGCCCACCTCGAACGGCACGCTCGACTCGGTGAGCTCGTCCTCGGTGCGACCGACGTAGGAGATCTCGGGGATCGTGTAGATGCCGATCGGCTGCAGCGGCGTGAGGTCGCGCGACGGCTCGTCGCACGCGTGGTACGCGGCGATCCTGCCCTGCTCCATCGACGTGGCGGCGAGTGCGGGGAACCCGATCACGTCGCCGACGGCGTAGATGCTGGGCACCGGCGTGCGGTAGTGCTCGTCGACGGCGATCCGGCCCCGATCGTCGATCTCCAGGCCGGCCTTGCCCGGGTCGAGCATGTCGAGCACGCCCTGGCGACCGGCGGAGTACATCACCGTGTCGGACGGGATCTTCTTGCCGCTCTCGAGGATGGTGAGCGTGCCGTTGCGGAACTTCTCGACGGCCGCGACGGTCTCGCGGAACCGGAACGTGACAGCGAGGTCGCGCAGCTGGTACTTCAGCGCCTCGACCACCTCGAGGTCGCAGAACGGCAGCATGCGCTGGTGGCGCTCGATGACGGTCACCTTGGTGCCGAGCGCGGCGAACATCGACGCGTACTCGATGCCGATCACGCCGGCGCCGACGACGACCATCGAGGCGGGCACCTTGTCGAGCGCGAGGATCTGGTCGGAGTCGACGATCGTCCTGCCGTCGAACGCGACGCTGTCCGGCCGCGCGGTGCGGGTGCCGACGGCGATGATCACCTTGTCGGCGGTGATCCGCCGCTCGACGTCGTCGTCGGAACTGACGATGATCGTGTGCTCGTCGGCGAACTTCGCGGTGCCGCTGAGCAGCTGCACGTGGTTGCGCGACAGCTGGCTGCGGACGACGTCGACCTCGCGGCCGATGACGTAGTGGGTGCGGGTGTGCAGGTCGGGCATGCCGATCTCGGCCTTGAGCTGGTAGCTCTGCCCGTACACCTCGCGCTGGTTGAGGCCGGTGAGGTAGAGCACCGCCTCGCGCAGCGACTTCGACGGGATGGTGCCGGTGTTGATGCACACCCCGCCGACCATGTTCTTGCGCTCGACGACCGCGACGCTGCGGCCGAGCTTGGCCGCCGCGATCGCGGCCTTCTGTCCGCTCGGGCCCGACCCGATGACCACGACGTCGTAGTCGTACGCCTTGCCGTCGGTGACGCTCATGCCTCCTCCGCCCCGAGCTCGTCGCGTACGTCGACGAACGCCGCCACGGCGCGTTCGAGGTCGTCCCTGGTGTGCGCGGCGGACAGCTGGGTCCTGATCCGCGCCCTCCCCATGGGGACGACCGGGTAGGAGAAGCCGATGACGTACACACCACGGGCGAGGAGGAGGTCGGCCATCCGCGACGCGAGCGCGGCGTCGTAGGTCATCACCGGGACGATGGGGTGGTCGCCGGGCAGCACGTCGAACCCGGCCGACGTCATCGCCTCGCGGAAGTACGCCGTGTTGTCGCGGAGCCGGTCGCGCAGGTCACCGCTGCTCTCCAGCAGGTCGAGCACGGCCAGCGACGAGCCGACGATCGACGGCGCCACCGAGTTGGAGAACAGGTACGGGCGCGACCGCTGCCGGAGGTACTCGACGATCTCGGCGCGGCCGCTCGTGTAGCCGCCGCTCGCGCCGCCGAGCGCCTTGCCGAGCGTGCCGGTGACGACGTCGACGCGGTCGCGTACGCCGAGCATGTCGGGCGTGCCCGCGCCGGTCGGCCCGACGAAGCCGACCGCGTGCGAGTCGTCGACCATGACCATCGCGTCGTACCGCTCGGCCAGGTCGCAGATCTCCGGCAGCGGCGCAAGGTAGCCGTCCATCGAGAAGACGCCGTCGGTGGCGATCAGCCGGTGCCTGGCGTCGCCCGCCTCCCGCAGGCACTTCTCCAGCTCGGCCATGTCGCGGTTGGCGTAGCGCAGCCGGCGGGCCTTGCACAGCCGGACGCCGTCGATGATGCTCGCGTGGTTGAGCGCGTCGGAGATGACGGCGTCGCTGTCGTCGAGCAGGGTCTCGAAGAGTCCGGCGTTGGCGTCGAAGCAGGAGCCGTACAGGATCGTGTCGTCGGTGCCGAGGAACCTCGACAGCCGTTGCTCCAGGTCCTTGTGGATGCGCTGCGTGCCGCAGATGAACCGCACCGACGCCATGCCGAAGCCCCACTCGTCGAGTGCCGCGTGGGCAGCGGCGATCACGGCGGGGTGGTCGGCGAGGCCGAGGTAGTTGTTCGCGCAGAGGTTGAGCACGTCGGAGCCGCCGACGCCGATGCTGGCCCGCTGCGGAGTGCCGATGACGCGCTCGGCCTTGTACAGGCCCTGCGCCTCGATGTCGTCGAGCCGCCCGCGGAGGTCGTCCCTCACCGATCCGTACACGCCGTCTCCTATCCGTGCGCCCACTCGAGGATGACCTTGCCGCAGTTGCCCGACCGGCAGATGTCGAACGCCTTCTCGTACTCCTCGTACGGCAGCCGGTGCGTGACGACCGGGGAGATGTCGAGCCCGCACTGCAGTAGCACCGACATCTCGTACCACGTCTCGAACATCTCGCGCCCGTAGATGCCGCTCACCGTGAGCATGCTGAGTACGATGCGGCTCCAGTCGACGGCGTATTCCTCGGTCGGCAGGCCGAGCATCGCGATCTCGCCGCCGTGCTTCATGTTGGCGATCATGTCGCGCATCGCCGCGGGCTTGCCCGACATCTCCATGCCGACGTCGAAGCCTTCGTGCATGCCCAGCATCCGCTGCGCGTCGGCCGCGGTGTGCTTCGTCGCGTCGAGCGCGAGCGTGACGCCCGCGCTCTCGGCGAGCCGCAGGCGGTACTCGCTGACGTCGGTGACGACCACGAACCGCGCACCCGCATGCTTGGCGACGGCCGCGGCCATGATGCCGATCGGGCCCGCGCCGGTGATGAGGACGTCCTCGCCCATGACGGGGAACTTCAAGGCGGTGTGCACGGCGTTGCCGAACGGGTCGAAGATCGCGGCGACGTCGAGGTCGATGTCGGGCTGGTGCCGCCAGACGTTGCCCGCGGGCAGGGCGACGTACTCGGCGAAGCAGCCGGGCCGGTCGACGCCGAGGCCCTGGGTGCGCGCGCACATCACCCGGCGCCCGGCCATGCAGTTGCGGCACCTGCCGCACACGAGGTGCCCCTCGGCGCTCACGATGTCGCCCGGCGCGAGGTCGACGACCTGGTCGCCGACGCCGACGATCTCTCCGGCGAGCTCGTGCCCGACGATGAGTGGCGGTCGTACGTGCTCGGCCGCCCAGTCGTCCCACGACTGGATGTGCAGGTCGGTGCCGCAGATGCCGGTGCGCAGCACGCGTACGAGGACGTCGTCGGGGCCGATCTCGGGCTCGGGCACGTCGGTGAGCACCAGGCCGGGAGCGGCATCGGCCTTGACCAGCGCTTTCATCGCGCCTCCCTTCCGGGACACCCAGTCATGAGCCGCCCTCCAGAGTGAGCATCGCAGCGGTTCGGAGCGTACCGCGCGACCAGCCGTCCACCGAGCGAGGAGCGGAGCGGAGGAGGGCGGCGGGGCACGCTGTCACACGGCGGACGTCGTGCGCGGGTCGTCGTCAGGACCCGCGGAGGATGCGTGCCTTCTGCTCGGCGAACTCCTCCTCGGTGAGGGCGCCGCTGTCACGCAGGCGGACCAGCCGCTCCAGCAGGTCGACCGGGTCGGCCGCGGGCCGCGCGGCGGCGCGGCGGACGGCAACGCGCACCGGCGCGAGCGCGATGTCGAGGTCGCCGGGCCGGACCTCGAAGGAGACCAGGTCGATCTCGCCGTTCGTGGTGCTGATCCGGAGCAGGGTCTCGATCAGCACCTCTGGATCCGTGACACGGGTGGTCACCTTGTTGAGCGCGGCGGCCGAGGCCGCGCCGAGCACGAAGCCCTTGACGCCGAACCCGCCGCCGACGAACCCGCCGCCGCGTACCTCGCCGGGGACGACGACCTCGCCAGGGCCGCCGATCTGGAGGCCGACGACGTCCGCGAACGGCACGGTGGCCGCAATCTGCCCGCGCTGTCGGGACGGCGGGCGGAACGTGAGGGCGCCCGCGCCGACATGCAGCTCGACCTCGGCGTCCTCGGCCAGCGGGTGCCCGGGGGCGGTCAGTACCCAGAAGCTCCCGACGTCGTGTCCGGACCGTTCGGTCCCTTGCCGTGGATCGCGGCCGCGAGCGTGGCCGCGACCTCGTCGGGAGCGAGCGTGGAGAGGTCGACGTCGAGACGGACCTCGTGCGCGACGTCGGCGTTGCTCAGGCGCTTGCCGTCGAGCGCCCTGGCCAGGTGTTCGGTCGCGAACCTGACGGACGCGCATGTGGCGGCGAACTCCGCCAGGCGCGTCACCCTGTCGCGGTCGAGTCTCAGGCAGGTGGTTCGCTCGGTCGCGAGCGCGTCACGCCCGGGGCGCCGTCGCGCGGAGTTGAGCAGCCACGCGAGTGCCCTCGAGCTGCCGCGGCTCCGACAGGTCAGCTTGACCCGGCCCCAGGACGTCGACCGCAGCCTGACGTCGCGAGTCCCTGCCGGCGCGATCTTGTCGATCTCGGTCAGTGGCACCGACCACACGAGGTCGTGGCCGGTCGGCCAGCCGTAGCACCGGATCTCGTCCTCGTCGAGGACGAGGATGCACTCGCGGACGTCGACCTGTTTGGCGCGGACCGTCACCCCGGCCACGACCAGGACGACCGATCGTCCCCCGTCGGGCAGCCGCCGCAGCCGACTCAGCGTGTCGCCGAGGTCGCCGCCCCACTCTCCGTAGAAGCCGACCAGGCGCTCGTACCAGAGGGAGTCGTCGGGCGGGTCGGGAACCGACTCCTGTGCGTTCGGCTCTGCCACCCGCCTCACCCTAGTCGCACGAGCCACGGCCGGGCACCGTTCGTGCGCTTGTGCATCAGCCGATCGGACGAGGGGAAGATACGCCGTTGGGAGTACACGGACGGTCCGCAGAAGGGTTACCGTCGAGAGGTACTCGACAGGGGAGGCTGTACCCGATGGCCGCACGCACGACACTCCGATGGACCATCCCGGTAGGCATCGCGGCCGCAGCGGTCGGCGCGTCGGTGGCCCTCCCGGCACTCACGGCGAGCGCGGGTCCCGCGCTTCCCTCCGTGAGCGCGCAGCAGCTGCTCAGCCGGGCGATGTCGTCCGAGGTCGAGGCGTTCTCCGGCACGGTGCGCACCGAGGCCGACCTCGGCATCCCGGCCCTCCCGCAGCAGTTCAGGTCGTCCGACCTCTCCTCGTTGATCACCGGCACCGGCACGCTCCGGGTCGCGAAGTCGGGTGACGACAAGCAGCGACTCTCCGTGCTCGGCAACACCAGCGAGCGTTCCTTCATCCGGAACGGCCGCACGGCGTGGGTGTACGACAGCGAGCAGCACAAGGCGGTGCGTACGACGCTCCCGGCCGACGCCGCGAAGGGCCATGGCAAGGCGCGGCAGGGGCACGAACAGCTCAGCCCCGACCAGGCCGCGAAGCGCGTCCTTGCCGAGCTCGGCAAGGAGTCCAACGTCTCCGTCGGCCGTGCCGCGACGGTCGCGGGACGCGATGCCTACCAGCTGATCGTCAAGCCCAAGTCCGACGAGTCCCTCGTCGGGTCCATCCAGGTGCCGATCGACGCGAAGACCTGGATGCCCCTCGGCCTGAGTGTGCTGCCGCGCGGCTCCGCCGACCCGGCGGCCGACGTGCGGTTCACCGACCTGTCGTACGCGACGCCCGCCGCGTCGTCATTCACCTTCACCCCGCCCGCGGGCACCAAGGTGGAGCGCAAGACGGTGCAGGCACGTGAGCACGGCGAGGACAAGGGCGACCACGCGAAGGCGCGCAAGGGCTCGCACGAGTCGTTCTCCTGGACCAAGGTGGTCGAGCTCGGCGACTCGGACAAGGCCACCGGCCAGTCCGCGGCGTACCTGCGGCAGCTCCAGGCCGCAGGCACCAAGGTGAGCGGCGACTACGGCAGCGGCACGATGATCAGGTCCCGCCTGGTGACCGTGCTGGTTCTCGACGACGGCCGCGCCTTCGCCGGCGCCGTGACCCCGGCGGCGGTCGAACGCGCCGCCGCCAAGGCCTGAGTCCCGCCGTTGCATCCGCCGTCCGTGACGTCCGAGGAAGTGGCCGCTCCCGCCACCGGTTCCTCGGACGTCGCGCGTGAGGGCGACGCCGTCGTCACCCGCGGTCTCGGCAAGCGCTTCCGCGGCGGCCAGTTCGCCGTCCGCGACCTGGCACTCGACGTCCCGCGGGGCAGCGTGTTCGGGTTCCTCGGACCCAACGGTTCGGGCAAGACCACGACCATCCGCATGCTGCTCGGGCTGGCGACCCCGACGACCGGAGAGATCCAGGTGCTCGGCCGGTCGATGCCGCGTCACGCCGCGTCGGTGCTGCCGAAGGTGGGCGCGCTGATCGAGGGGCCGGCCGGCTACCCGTGGCTGCGCGGCGCCGAGATGCTCGCCAGGCTCGACGCCGCCGACCCCACCGCCGACCCGCGCACCAGGACCGCACGCGTCGCCGCCGCGCTCGACCGGGTCGGCCTCGGCGCGGCGGCGCGCAAGAAGTACCGCGCGTACTCCCTCGGCATGCGGCAGCGGCTGTGCCTCGCGGGCGCGCTGCTGCAGCCCCGCGAGCTGCTCGTGCTCGACGAGCCCACGAACGGACTCGACCCGCAGGGCACCAGGGAGATCAGGTCGCTCATCCGCGAGCTCGCCACCGAGGGCGTGACGGTCATGCTGTCGTCGCACCTGCTGGCCGAGGTCGAGCAGGTGTGCACCGACGTCGCGGTGCTGAACCGCGGACGGCTGGTCCTCCAGGGCACGGTCGACGACCTGCGCACACGCAGTGGCGTCCGGCTCGCCGTGACCACGCCCGACACCGAGCTCGCGGCGAAGGCGATGCGCGAGCTCGGGCTGACCGACGTCGTGTCCGACCGGTCGTCGGTCACCGCCGATCCCGGCGACGTGCCCGTCGAGGAGGCGTGCGCGGCGCTCGTCCGGGCCGGCGTCCGCGTCCGGGAGCTCACCCAGCTGCGGCCCTCGCTCGAGGACTCGTTCGTCCAGCTCACGGGGGAGGGCTTCGATGTCCGTGAGTGAGACCCGGATCGAGTCGCCGCGCCCGGCGCGCGAGAGCCTGCGCCCGCACGCCGGCGGGCTGTTCCTCGCCGAGCTGCGCCTCACCTTCCGGCGGTTGCGCACCGTCGCGCTGCTCGCCGGCTTCGCGGCGGTGCCGATCCTGCTCGGCGTCGTGATCCGCATCGCGAGCGAGCCGGGTGAGGCCGGCGAAGGTCCCAACCTCATCGGCAACGTCGCGCAGAACGGCGTCTTCCTCGTCTTCGTCTCGCTGTTCTTCCTGCTCCCGCTGTTCCTGCCGGTGGGGGTCGCGGTCATCGCCGGCGACAGCCTCGCCGGCGAGGCGCACCTCGGCACGTTGCGCTATCTCCTCGTCGCACCGGCCGGTCGGGTGCGCCTGTTGGCCGCGAAACTGGTCGCGGTGCTGGCGTTCTGCGTGGCCGCGGCCTTCACCGTCTTCGCCGTCGCGACGATCGTGGGACTCGTCCTGTTCCCCCGAGGTGACGTGCCGCTGCTGACCGGCACCACGATCTCGTACGCCGACGGCGTCGGCCGCGGCCTCCTCGTCGCCGGCTACGTCGCCCTGAGCCTCACCGGCATCGGGGCGATCGGCGTGTTCGCGTCGACGCTGACCGAGGCGCCGCTTGGCGCGATGGCCGTCACCGTGGCGGTGCCGCTGGCGAGCCAGATCCTCGACGTCGTCCCGCAGCTCGCGGTCATCGGGCCGTACCTGCCGACGCACCACTGGATGTCGCTCGCCGACCTGCTCCGCGACCCGATCCACACCCCGAACCTCGTGGCCGGTCTGGTGCTGCAGCTGGTCTACGTGCTGGTGTTCTCGTCCGCGGCCTACGCGAGGATGACGACCCGCGACGTCGCGTAGGCCGGCTCGCGCTCCTGGCAGCACGTGAGGGGCACCCTCACCGCGTCCTGGCACGGTGAGGGTGCCCCTCACGGGTGTGCCTCAGGTGCCGCCCTTGGTCTGGTCGTTGGGGAAGAACATCTCGTTCGCGGACTTCGGGGTCTTCTTGGTCATGCCGACCTTCTGCATGAAGGTCGCGTACGTCATG
Organism: Streptosporangiales bacterium; assembly: GCA_009379955.1. Lineage (NCBI taxonomy): Bacteria > Bacillati > Actinomycetota > Actinomycetes > Streptosporangiales > Streptosporangiales bacterium. Next base: position 24,981 of record WHST01000084.1, read on the forward strand.
AAGCCCTGCGGCTTGGTCGAGAAGGTGAGGTCGTCGGAACTGATCTCGGCCTTGGTCTTCTCGACGTCCGTGCCGGTGCTCTTCTCGGCGACGAGGATCTTCGCCGCGGCGTCGGGGTCGGACTCCAACGTCTCGACCGAGTCGGCGACGGCCTGGCGCAGAGCGTCGACGACCTCCTTGTTCGACTTCTCGAAGCTCTCGGTCACGTAGACGCTGTTGAACGTGTGCTCACCGAAGACGTCGTAGCTGCCGACGAGCTTGCGCGCGCCCGCTGCCTTCTCCTGGCCCTGGAACGGGGGCGAGGTGAGGTGCGCCGCGACCTGCCCACTCGCCAGCGACTGCAGGCCTTCGGGGTGGCCCATCGCGACGATCTGCGAGTCGAGCGCCTTGGGGTCGCCGAGTTCCTTCTCCGCCGCCTTGCGCAGGACCACCGCCTGGATCGAGTCCGGGCCGGGCATGGCGATCTTGCCCTTGCCCTTCAGGTCGGCGAGCGTCTTGATCTTCGGGTCCTTGACCATCAGGTGCAGGTTGGCGTCGTCGAGCGCCGTGACGATCTTCCACGGCACGCCCTGGGTGTGCCCGACGATGAACGGGCCGATGCCTCCCGCGCCGACCTGGATCTCGCCGGACAGGATGCCGTCACGGATGGCGGAGCCGGAGTTGAGCACCTTCCAGGTGAACTCCACGTCAGGGAACTTCTTCTCCAGCACCTTGTCCTGCTTCGCGAGGAGCAGCGGCGCGTAGCCGAGGCCTGGCTGGTAGGCGATCGTGACCGAGTCCGTGGGCCCGTCGCCGCCGCCACCGCCGACGGCGCCGTCGCCGCAACCGCTGACGGCCGCGCAGAGCGCCAGCGTCGCCACGGCGACGCTCGCCTGCATGATTCGCCGCACTGACATGTGCATGTCCTTCCGTTCGGTGGTACGGATTCCCCGGTACCCCGTGGTCAGGTCGCCTTCATGCCCCACCGCACGACGGTGCGCCGCTCGATGAGGGTGAAGATCAGGTCGAACGCGATCCCGATGAGCATGATCGTGACGAGGCCGGCGAAGACCTCCGGGGTACGGAGGAAGTACCTGGCATCGTTGATGAAGAAGCCGAGCCCGCCCTTGCCGCCGGCGACGCCGAAGACCAGCTCGGCCGCGATGATGGTGCGCCAGCCGTACGCCCACGCGGTCTTCAGGCCGCTGACGATGTGCGGGAGTGCCGCGGGGATCAGCACGTCGGCGACGATGCGGATGCCGCGCAGACCGATGTTCCTGCTGACCGCGAGGATCGTCGGGTTGACCGTGCGGAACCCCATGCTGACGTTGATGGCGATCGGCCAGGTGACGGCGTTGGCGATCACGAACACGAGAGCCGTGGAGTTGAGACCGAACCACAGCATCGCCAGCGGCAGGATCGCGATCGCCGGCAACGGGTTGATCATCGAGGTGAGCAGCACGAGCACGTCCTCGCCGAGGCGCGACCACGTCGCGAGAGTGGTGAGGACGGTGGCGACGGCGATGCCGATCGCCATGCCGAGGAACAGCACCTTCAACGTCGTCAGCGTCGACCCCGCGATACCGCCGCCCACCCAGCCCTCGACGAGGGCGCGCGCGACCTCGATCGGGCTGGACATGATGAGCGGGTTGACCCCGGAGAAGCTGACGTAGGCCTGCCAGATCGCCAGCAGGGCGATCAGGATCGCCACCCGGCGGGGGACGACGGGGAGGCTTCCCCAGCCCTTGCGCCCGGCCGACTGCCGCCGGCCGGGTGTCGCCGGCGTGGAATGCGTCAGGATACGGCTCATCTGCGCCGTCCTCTCACTCGAAGGCGACGTTCTGGAGCTCGCTCGCGTCGTCCGCGAGCAGTGAGCGCAGGTGCTGCAGGGCGTCGGTGAAGTCGGGGTGCGCGGGGTCGGCGAGGCCGGAGACGTCGACGATCTCGAGCACGGTCGACGGCGCCTTGTCGAGAACGACGACGCGATGGCCGAGGTAGATCGCCTCCTGGATGCTGTGAGTGACGAAGAGGATCGTCACCTTCGTACGCTCCGCGACATCGTTGAGCTCGCGCTGCAGGCGTGCGCGCGTCTGCGCGTCGAGCGAGCCGAACGGCTCGTCCATCAGCAGCATCAACGGTTCGAGCGCCATCGCCCTGGCGATCGCGACGCGCTGCTTCATGCCACCGGAGAGCTGGTGCGGGTATCGGTCAGCGGCGGCGGTCAGGCCCATCAGCTCGAGGTACTGCACGGCGAGCCTGTTCGCCTCCGCCTTGTCCTTGCCGTTGACCCGCAACGGATAGGCGAGGTTGTCGGTGACCGTGCGCCACGGGAAGAGCTGGTCGAACTCCTGGAACACGACGGCGCGGTCGGGGCCGGGTGTGAGGGTCTGCCTGCCCACGACGCGGATGTCGCCGCCCAGCGGTTCGATGAACCCCGCGACGGCCTTGAGCAGCGTCGACTTCCCGCAGCCCGACGGGCCCAGCAGGATGATCGTCTCCCCAGCCGACACCTCGAAGCTCACGTCGTGGACGGCGACGTGAGTCTTGCCCTTGACCGGGTAGCCGATCTGGACGTGCTCGACGGTCAGCAAGGGTTCCCCCGCGTGTGCGACCTGGTTGCTGCCCTGCACAGGGTCCACTGCGGCCTCCGCTACATCGCGTGTCGTCCTCTGGGTAGAGGTCATACCTTCACTTCGTACCACTCTGATACCTCGTACACAAGACATCGACTTCCCAAACTATTCCGACCATCTTTATCGAGAAATGATCGTTACCACACCTGCCGTCAGGACGAGGGCCAGGGTCACCGCACGGAACGCTTTCGCCGGCAGTCGGGGGCCGAGCGTCGTGCCGGCGATGTTCGCGAGCACGGCCGGCAGCAACGACACCGCGACGAGCGGGCCGAGGCGGAAAGCGGAGACACCGCCGACGGCGACCGCGACGAGCCCGACGAGGTTGGATGCCACGATGTAGACGGCGAGCTCGCCGATGAACGGACGCGCCGGCAGCCGGGCGTGCGAGAGCAGCAACGCGGGCAGCACGCCGTTCAGTGCCGTCGTCGCGCCGAGCGTGCCACCGGCCGCGCCGGCGACGAGGCACGACACCGGTCCCGCGCCGACCTTCGGGCCGCGCGGGACGATCGACGCGATCGCGAGCGTGATGACGAGCACGCCCGCCGCCGTCTCGAGCAGGTCGAGGTCGACCTCGACGAGCAACGCCGTGCCGATGGCGTAGCCGGGCACGCTCCCCGCGATCAGGAACGCCGACCGCCTGCTGACCTCCCTGCGGAAGCGCCAGGCCGCGGTGCCGCGCGTGATCGTGCCGAGGATCAGGTTGAGCACGACGATTGTGGGCAGCGGGAGGCCCACCGCGAGCAGCAGCGGAGTCGAGACGAGCCCGTAGCCGAAGCCGGTGATCCCGCCGAGCAGTGCCGCCAACGTCACCACGGACACGGCGGCGAGCAGCTGTGCGGGTTCCATCGCCCGACAGTCTGTGCCCCGCCGCGGTGGTCAGACCACAGTTCACCCGCGTGAGCAGTCTCACACGACGCCCGACCGTCAGTCGTCGGCGCCGCGGGCGGCGAGGGCCTCGCCGAGCGCGTCGGCACGGCGCAGCGAACGGACCAGCAGCGGCACCGCGAACGCACGAGGGCTGGCGGTGAGGCCCCGCGCGCGTTGCGCGTCGCGCACCTGTCCGGCCGTCTCCACCACCATCGGGATCGCGCGGATACTCAGCGCCAGCAACAGTCCGAGCCGTTGCGGGTCGACCCCGACGACGCGCAGCGGCCGGGCCAGGCGCACGACGACGTCGAGCAGGTCGGACGTCCTCGTCGTCACCGTGACGAGCGCGGCCGCGAGCACGAGCGTGACGAGCTGCCCGGTCACCACGACGGCCCGCTCCCATCCGCTCGCCAGCAGCTGGAAGGCGCCGATGGCGGCGACCACCCAGAGCACCGGCCGGACCTGGGCGCCCATCGTGCGCAGGTCGAGCCGGGCCACGAGGTAGCCGGCCGAGACCACCGCGAGTGCCGGGCCGACCTGCCACCAGCGTTGCATCCACAGCACGCCGACGCCCACGCCGACGAGCGCGAGGAGCTTGACGCCGGCGGGAAGGCGGTGCAGGGGCGACCGCCGGGCGACGTAGAGCCCGATCATCGCATCAGCCGTTCGTAGCGCGCGACGGCTTCACGCGGGGTGGTGTCGTGCACCAGGCGACCCTCGTCGAAGACGAGTACCCGGTCGTAGTCGTCCAGCACGGTGAGGTCGTGTGTGACGAGCACGACCTGCTGGGGCAGCTCCCGCAGGTACGCGAGCACCATCCGCGTGTTGCGCAGGTCGAGGAGGGTGGTCGGCTCGTCGCACACCAGGATCGACGGTTCGAGCACCAGGACCGACGCGAGCGCGAGCAGTTGCTTCTGGCCGCCGGAGAGCAGGTGCGCGGGGTGGTCGGCGTGGTCGGCGAGGCCGAACAGCGCGAGCGACTTGTCGACCTTGGCGTGCACGTCCTCGCGTGGCAGCTTCGACCGGCGCAGGCCGAACGCGACGTCCTCGGCCACGGTCGGCATGACGATCTGCGCGTCGGGGTCGGTGAAGCAGAACCCCACCTTGCGGCGCACCGCGCGGCCGTTCTTCGCCGTGTCGAGCCCGTCGACCCGGACGCGACCCCGCGTCGGGACGACGAGCCCGTTGAGGAGCCTGGCGAACGTCGACTTGCCCGAGCCGTTGGCGCCGATCAGCCCCACGCGGTGCTCGGCGAGAGCAACGGACAC
>WHST01000085.1 GCA_009379955.1 Streptosporangiales bacterium
AGGACTTCGCCCGCCGAGACCAGCCGATCAGTTGCTCCCGCTCGGCACCGGTCAACACCAACTCCGCCTTCGGACGCCCAGTTCTCGGCATGCCACCACCATACCGACTTAACCTACGAATTAACGACGGGACACACTAGGTTCGGCGGACCAGTGCCATGGCGTGCGACGTGAGCTGCGCGCGGGAGCTGACGCCGGTCTTCTCGAACACCGCCTTGAGGTGGTCGCCGACGGTGTACGGCGAGAGGTGCAGCGCCGCGGCGATCTCCTTGTTGGAGTGACCCTTGATCGCCAGGGCGGTGACCTCGCGCTCGCGTGCGGTGAGGCCGTGCGCCCGCAGCGTCGCGTCGACGGCGTGGGCGGCCGGGGCGGGTTGGACGACGACGGCGAGCCGGCCACGCGGCTCGTCGTCCAGGCAGCTGACGTCGACCATGAGCCAGGCGCCGGTCGCGTCGCGGGTGCGAGCCCGGGCGGGACGGGTCGGATCACGCCGGCGTGCCAGCGCGGCGAGGATCGAGAGGCTGCCGGGCAGCTGGCCGCCAGACGGTCGGCCGAGGGCGTCGAGCAGTTCGCGTGCGCGGGGGTCGGCCGCCTCGATGCGGTCGGCGCCGTCCAGGACCGCCACGGCCGGCGCTGCCGGCGAGTCCGTGGCGGGCTCGCCCCGGTCGAGAGGCACATCCGCGAGTCGCAGCCCGCGCGCCACGGTCGGCACGACGGCGCCGACGAGCCTTGCCTGGTCGGCGGTGAACCGGTGGCCGGCGAACAGCACCATCAGCGCCCAGGTGCCGGACGGGTCGGTGAACGCCACCCGGAGCTCGTCCGCGGCGCCCTCCGGGGCGATCATCTCGCGGAACCGCGCGCTGGCCTCGGGAATGCCGTGCGTCTCCTGGCTGAGCACGGCCAGCGGCCGCGCGCGCTGCACGATGTCGGCGTAGCGGCTGACGTCGTCGCGCTCGAACTCGTAGTGCAACGACGTCTCGAGGTCGCCGGGCGGGTGCCCGACCGCCGCGTGGCTGATCGGCAGGGCGCTGCCCGGGTCGGTGAGCTGCCAGCACGCGCCGGTGACGTGCATCCCGTGACCGAGGGTCTCGACCACCCGCGTCAGGAGCGCGTCCCCGCCGATGCCGCGGGAGGTCACCCGATCGATGTCGGTGACCAGCCGCCGGTGCAGCCTCGGCTCGACGCTCACGCCGGTCATCGTGTCGTGGCCGTGCGGGCACGGCAACCCCCTAGGACGCGGGATAGCCGGGCGGTCACGGTGCCTCTAGCGTGCTGCCCATGACCTCCACCTCCAGAGCGACCGTCCGGCTGCCGCGGGACGCGACGCTTCGGGACGCCGCAGGCGATGCGCTCAGCATCCGCCTGTGCGCCGCCACCGACGGACGGTGGGAGGTCGTGGAGAACTCCGTACCGGCGGGCTACGCCGGTCCGCCCCTGCACGTCCATGACCGCATCGACGAGACGTTCTACGTGATCGAGGGTGAGCTCACGTTCCGCCTCGACGACGATGTGGTGACGGGCGGCTCGGGCACGACGGTCCACGTGCCTCGCGGCGTGCCACACACGTTCGCGAACTTCGGCGCCGAACGCTGCCGTTACCTCGGCATCGTCGGCGCCACCGATCAGAGGGGAAACACATGACGTACGTGCAGCTCGGCGCGGTGAAGACCTGGTACGACGAGCACGGCGCGGGCGACCCGCTCGTGCTGATGCACGGCGGCCTCGTCGACGCGCGGTTCTTCGAGGCGAACCTCGAACCCCTGGCCGAGAGGTTCCACGTCTACACGCCCGAGCGCCGTGGCCACGGCCACACGCCGGACGTCGAGGGGCCGATCACGTACCAGCTGATGGCCGACGAGACGATCGCGTTCCTGGACGAGGTCGTGGGCGAGCCCGCGGACCTGGTCGGGAACAGCGACGGTGGGTTCGTCGCGCTGCTGGTGGCGATGCAGCGTCCCGAGCTGGTGAAGCGGCTGGTGCTGATCAGCAGCGGCTTCAACAGGAACGGCGAGGCCAATCCTGGCGAGGAGTGGGACGTCGACATGATCACCCAGTTCCTCGGCCCGGCGTACGGCGAGGTGTCGCCGGACGGCGAGGAGCACTTCAGGGTCGTCGCCACGAAGGTCGGCGAGATGGCGGCCGTCGAGCCGAACCTCGACGCCTCGGAGCTGGCCAAGGTGCCGCACCGCACGCTGGCGATGTTCTCCGACGACGACATCGTGACGCTGTCGCACTCGGCTGGAGATGTACGACGCTCTGCCGAACGCGGAGCTTGCGGTGGTCCCTGGCACCTCGCACTTCCTCCCCCAGGAGAAGCCGCACCTGATGAACACCCTCATCCTCGACTTCCTCACCAACGAGCCGGTGCCCACCATCGCGGGCATCCGACGCGCACCCGCGGGCGAGTGAGCACGCCATGGCAGAGCTGACGCTGTCCGCACACCAGACGATGACGCTGCGGGAGAGCACGCAGGACCTGCTCGAGGTCGAGACGGTCTACGCTCCCGCGGGGTCGGCGCCGCCCGAGCACTTCCACCCCGCGCAGGACGAGCACTTCGAGGTGCTGGAGGGCGAGGTCGAGGTCCGGCTCGACGGCCGGACGCGGACGCTCCGCCAGGGTGAGACCCTCGACGTCCCGCGCGGCGTCAGGCACCAGATGTGGAACCCCGGCGACCGCTCGGCGCGCGTCCGGTGGCAGACCCGCCCGGCGGGGCGCACCGAGCAGTGGTTCCGTGCGATCGACGCGCTGCACCGCCAGGGCGCGCTGCGCGCGGACGGCTCGCCGCAGCCGCTCGCGTTCGCGGTGATCGCGACCGAGTACCGCGACGTCTTCCGCCTCGCGGCCGCCCCGTGGGCGGTCCTCCGGCCGGCGCTCGCGGTGCTCGCGCTGGTCGGCCGGATGCAGGGCTACAAGCGGCACCCGCAGCGGGGGGCTTGACAGGGTCCGCTGCCTCACCCCTTTCTTGATTGTGTAAGTCGCTCGGCGGGTATCAAGAAACCGCATGACGCTACGTGTTGTATTTGTGGTCTGGCGGTTTCTTGACACCCTCCGACCGACTTGAAAAAGCGGGCATCTACGGGATGAGGCAGCTCTGTGGCTGCCTCGCTTCCTGGTGGTCACGTGGTTGCGGCCGCATTGCTTGCGACGCCTCCGTAACCGTTATTCATCCGTGACATAGACCCAAACTTGAATGTCCAAAATAGCCCGATCTATTGTCACTACCCGGGTCTATTCTTGGGTTTATGGACGACGACAAGACCCCGGCTGTCACCGCGGACGCGGTGTGGGAACGCGTCTTGTCCCTGCGCGAACAGGTCGCGTTGCTTGCCGGCACGAGTTTCGGTGTGCTGCGCGGCGACGACGCGCAGGGGGTTGTCGCGGTGGTGGAGGAGATCACCCGGATGGTCGCGGTGGTCGAGCAGGGGCTGGTGCGGCAGGTCATCGACCAGGGCCTGCCCGGTGAGCGGGGCTACAAGTCCGCGGTCCCGTACCTACGGGACCTGCTGCGGATCACCGAGTCCGACGCCGGCGCCCGGGTCCGCGCCGCCGACCGGTTCCAGCCCCGCACCGCCCTGACGGGAGAGGTCCTGCCTGCGCGGTTCCCGCAGGTCGCCTCCGCGCAGCGGGCGGGGGAGATCTCGGCCAAGCACAGCACCGTGATCGCGGAGGCGTTGGCGGAGCTCCCCGCCGGAGTGGACGTGCCGACCCGGGAGCGGGCGGAACGGATGCTGGTCTCCTACGCGACCCAGTTGGATCCGGGTGGGGTCCGGTTGAGGGCGCGGCACCTGCAGGCCGTCCTGGACCCGGACGGGCAGCTCGCGGACGAGCAGGAGCGCCGCGAGCGGCAGGAGTTCACCATCAGCCGGGATCTGCATGGCATGTTCCGGCTCCGTGGTCGCCTCGACGCCCCCACCGCGAACGCCGTCAACCTCGCCGTCGAGGCGCTCGCGAAGCCGCAACCCGAGGCCGACGGGACCCCGGACCTACGGACCGCACCGCGCCGGCGAGCGGAGGCGTTGGGCCGGCTCGCGGCCCTGGCTCTCGGTCACCCGGACATGCCCACCACCGGTGGGCACCGGCCGCAGGTCATCGCCACCATCACCCTTGCCGAGCTGCAGGACCGGGTGGGACAGGCGTGGTTGAACAACGGCGAACCCGTGTCCGTGCAGGCACTGCTGCAGGCCGGGTGTGACGCCGACGCCGCCCTCGCCGTGTTCGGGCACCACGGGGAACTGCTGCACTACGGCCGGTCCAAGCGCCTCGCGCCGCCGCCGCTGCGCAAAGCCCTGGTCGCCAGGGACCGCGGGTGCGTGGTGTTCGGGTGCGACGCGCCACCGCAGTACACCGAAGCGCACCACCTCACCTGGTGGTCCCGAGGCGGGGCCACCGACATCGACAACACCGCCCTGGTCTGCACCCGCCACCACACCGACATCCACGCCCGCCGCGTCGAACTCACCATGATCAACGGCCGACCCCACGCTATCCCACCCGCATGGCTCGACCCCACACAGAAACCACGCCGCAACCGAGTCTTCGACCGGCCGCCGTAGCGGTCAGTCCCGGGTGGGTGCGATCGCCACGGCTGCTACGGCTTCGACCTCGACGAGCTGGTCGGGGTAGCCGAGCACACCCACTCCCAGCAGCGTGCTCGGTGCGTCGTGGTCGCCGAACTCGGCGCGGACGACCTGCCAGGCCTCGACGAGGTCTTCCTGCCTGGTCGACGCGACGTAGACGGTGCTCTTCAGCACGTCGGACAGGTCGGCTCCAGCGTCGCGCAGCGCGATCCTGAGGTTGGCCATCACCTGGCGTGCCTGGCCCGCGAAGTCTCCGATCGCCACCGTCGCGCCGTCGGCGTCGAGTGGGCAGGCGCCCGCGGCGTGGACGAGGCGCACCGGGGTGTCGACGACGCTCGCGTAGGCGTACTCGGCGACGTCGGACAGCTCCCGGCTGCGGACCAGACGCACGGCGTCGGACATCCTGCACGCCCTCGCTTCAGAAGCTGTGGATGGTCCACGGACGCGGGTCCCACGACATCGCCGTCGACAGGCGGCGCAGCGCGCCAGGACGGAGCTCCTCCGCGCGGCCCGTCGTGAGGTACGCCGTGAGCGTGCTGTCGCCGAGGTACGCCGAGGCCAGGGTGCCGGTGTCGAGACGGACGTCGGCGGGGTCGGTCGTGCGTTCGCAGGTCGCGCCGGTCTCGTCGCCGGACAGGCGCCAGGTGCCGGCGTTCCACGGGCAGCGGTCGTCGACGAGGTCGAGCACGAGGTCGACCGGGGCGGCGTAGCGGCGTTGTGCCATCGCCTCGCCTGTCCGGACGAGGCGGACCCAGAGGGAGTCGGCGCGCTGGATGTTGGCTCTGCGGGGGTCGGCGAGGAGCCGGAAGAGCGGGGCATCGACCGGCACGTTCGCGGCCGTCACCCTGCCGGTCAGGTCGACGGTGGAGACGAAGCGCCACAGGGCGGCGTACGCGGCGGGGTCGTCGGCGTGCAGCTCGCGCAGGCGTACCGACGCGGGGCCGTCGCCGGACGGGGAGACCGAGTAGAGCGCGCTGCCGAGCAGCCGGTCGCCGTCGTACGCGAAGACCGCGCGGGTCACGGTCGCGCCTTCGCGCAGGTGCTCCGGGTCGTGCAGGGTGTCGGCCCAGCCGCCGTCGTTGCGCGAGATGTAGCCGGGTCGGGTGGGACGCAGCTCGTCGTAGACCACCGCAAGCTCCTTGCGCGCCTCGGCGGGGTCGGCGAGCTCGAGGCGCAGGTGTGACGAGTCGGGGGCGTCGGCGACGAGACCGGAGGTGTGGCGGGCGACGTCGATCATGGCGCGCTCGACCGCGGTCGCGTAGCCGTACCGGCGATAGATGGCCGACTCCGACGCCCAGAGCATGGCGATCGCCTCGCCGCTCTCGTGGAGGTCGTCCAGCTGCCTCGTCATCAACGCGTTGAGCAGGCCGCGGCGGCGGTGCGTCGGGCGGACGGTCACGATCGTGATGCCGGCGGCCGGCGCCATCGCGCCGGGGACCGTGAGCTCCATCGTGAGGGCACCCGCCGTCCCCACCTGCAGGGTGCCGTCGAACGCCACCAGCGTGCGGTGGAGCTCGAGCACCTCGCGCAGCACCGCGGCGTCCTCGGGACGGTGGTGGGTGTCGTGGAACGCGAGACCGAGCTGGCTGAACAGGCCCGACCACTCGTCCTCGACGATCGGGCGGATCGGATACGACGTCGTCATCTCGCAGTTGTACCCCAGCCGGGCACGCAGACACGACTCGATTTCGGTATTCTGTCCCGCATGTATCCCATGGTCGGTCAGGCGACGGGGCGAGTAACCAGGCCCCGCTGAGGGCTTCTCGCGTCCCGCTTCCGCCTACCTGACCAAGGTTCTGCAATGAACGTGCCTGAAAGGCCGACTCTCGACGACCTCGAGAGCACCTGGTCCCGCCGCTGGGACGAGCTCGGAACGTATCGCTTCGACCGCAGCAGGTCACGCGCCGAGATCTACGCGATCGACACGCCACCGCCGACGGTGAGTGGCTCGCTGCACGTCGGCACGATGTTCTCCTACACCCACACCGACATCGTCGCGCGCTACCACCGCATGCGCGGCGAGGAGGTGTTCTACCCGATCGGGTGGGACGACAACGGCCTGCCGACCGAGCGGCGCGTGCAGAACCACTACGGCGTGCGCTGCGACCCGACGCTCCCGCGCGATCCCGACTTCACCCCGCCGGAACGACCGGGGCGCGAGCCGGTCTCGATCTCGCGGCCCGACTTCGTCTCCCTGTGCCTCAGGCTCACCGCGGAGGACGAGCGGTCGTTCGAGAGCACGTTCCGTGCGCTCGGGCTGTCCGTCGACTGGTCGCACACGTACACGACGATCGGCGACCGGGCGCGGCGCGTGTCACAGCTCGGCTTCCTCCGCAACCTCCGCCGCGGCGAGGCGTACCAGTCCGACGCACCGAGCCTGTGGGACGTCGACTTCCGCACGGCGGTCGCGCAGGCCGAGGTCGAGGACCGCGAGGTCACCGGCGCGTACCACGCGCTCGCGTTCCACGCGGACGGCCACGACGTCGTCGTCGACACGACGCGGCCGGAGCTGCTGCCCGCGTGCGTGGCGCTCGTCTGCCATCCGGACGACGAGCGGTACGCCGACGTCGTCGGACGCGAGGTGACGACACCGCTCTTCGGCGCGCGGGTGCCGGTCCGCGCGCACCGACTCGCGGAGCGCGACAAGGGCACCGGCATCGCCATGGTGTGCACGTTCGGCGACCTCACCGACGTGATCTGGTGGCGCGAGCTCGACCTCCCCGTGCGTGCGGTCATGGGACGCGACGGCCGGCTGCTCGCCGAGCCGCCGCAGGGCGTGGCGCCCGGCCCGTACGCCGAGCTGGCGGGACACACGGCGAAGCAGGCACGCAGGCGCGTCGCCGAGCTGCTGCGCGAGTCCGGCGATCTGCGCGGCGAGCCGCGCGAGATCACGCACGCCGTGAACTTCTTCGAGAAGGGCGAACGCCCGCTCGAGATCGTCCCGACCCGGCAGTGGTACCTGCGCAACGGCGGGCGCGACACGACGATCCGCGAGGCGATGGCCGCGCGCGGCCGCGAGCTGACGTGGCACCCGTCGTTCATGGGCACGCGCTACGCCGACTGGGTCGACGGTCTCGCCGGTGACTGGCTGGTGAGCAGGCAGCGGTACTTCGGGGTGCCCATCCCCGTCTGGTATCCGTTGGACGGCGCGGGGGAGCCCGACCACGGCCGACCGCTGCTGCCGGACGAGGACGCGCTGCCCGTCGACCCGTCCACCGACGCGCCGCCCGGGTACGCCGAGGACCGGCGCGGGCGGCCCGGCGGGTTCGTCGCCGACCCGGACGTCTTCGACACCTGGGCGACCTCGTCGCTCACCCCGCAGATCGTCGGCCGGTGGGAAGACGACCCCGACCTGTTCGCGCGGGTGTTCCCGATGGACCTGCGTCCACAGGCGCACGACATCATCCGTACCTGGCTGTTCGCGACGGTCGTGCGCGCCCACCTGGAGCACGACACGCTGCCGTGGCGGCACGCGGCGATCTCGGGCTTCATCTACGACCCCGACCGCAAGAAGATGTCGAAGTCCAAGGGCAACGCGATCACGCCCGACGCCGTGCTGCAGAAGTACGGCTCCGACGCGTTCAGGTACTGGTCGGCGCACGGACGTCTCGGCGTCGACTCCCGGTACGACGAGTCCGTCATGAAGGTGGGCCGCCGGCTGGCGATCAAGGTGCTCAACGCGAGCAGGTTCGTCCTCGGCATGGCGGGGGACGGCGCGGAGCGGGAGACCACCCTGACGGACGTCACCGAGCCGCTCGACCGCGCGATGCTCGCCTGGCTGGCGGACGTGGTCGCCGACGCGACCGCGGCGCTCGACGGCTACGAGCACGCACGCGCGATGCAACGGATCGAGGACGCGTTCTGGGCGTTCTGCGACGACCACGTCGAGCTGGTGAAGGCACGGGCGTACGGCGAGCACGGCGAGACGGGACGGGCGTCCGCCCACGCCGCCCTGCGTGCCGCGGTGTCGGTGTTCCTTCGGCTGCTGGCGCCGTTCCTGCCGTTCGTGACCGAGGAGGTGTGGTCGTGGTGGCGCACGGGCTCGGTGCACCGCGCCCCCTGGCCCGAGCCCGGCGAGCTGACCGTGCCGGCGGCGGACCCGTCGCTCGTGCCGCTCGCCTCCGAGGCGATCGCCGCCGTGCGCCGGGCGAAGACCGAGGCGCGGCTGTCGATGCGCGCCGAGGTCGCCGTCCTGCGCGTGACCGCCGACGCCGCGACGCACGCGCGGCTGCGTCACCTGCTCGCCGACGTCCGCTCGGCGGGCCGCGTGACGCGGGTCGAGCTCGCCACCGCCAATGTCGCCGCACCGATGTACGAGGTCGCGCTCCCAGCCTGCTCGTCATGATGAGCTCACGGCCCGCGTACCGTGTACCGCCATGACGTATGCATCCGTGAACGGCCTGCAGCTGTACTACGAGACGCGTGGATCCGGTCGGCCTCTCGTACTGCTGCACGGTGGCCTGCTGACCATCGATCTCAATTTCGGGCCGTTGCTCGAACCCCTTGCGGCGAGCAGACAGGTGATCGCGGTGGAGCTCCAGGGGCACGGGCACACCGCCGACACCGACCGCCCGATGACGATCGAGGCGCTGGCCGGTGACGTCGTCGCGCTGCTCGACCAGCTGAGAGTCGCCGAGGCCGATCTCTACGGCTTCAGCCTCGGCGGTCTTGTCGCGTGCGCGGTCGCGCTCGGCGCGCCCGCCCGGGTCGGCAAACTGATCCTCGCCTCGGCGGACGTCCATCGTCCGCCGGGCCGGGAGAGCGCGCCACTCGATGACGACCGCATGCCGACGCCGGCCGACTTCCAGGCGTGGCGCGACGCCTACGACCTGGTTGCTCCCGACCCCACGCACTTCGACGAGTTCGCGGCCAAGACCTCGACAATGGTGCACGAGTTCCCTGGGTGGACCGATGAGCTGCGATCGCTGCAGGTGCCGACCCTGCTGATCTTCGGCGACCGCGACTTCTCACCCTTGGCCGACGTGGCGGAGGTGTTCGAACTCCTGCCGAACGCGCAACTCGCAGTGCTCCCCGCGACCACGCACGTCGGCGTGACACGCCGGCCCGACGAAGTGTTCGCGTTGATCACCCCATTCCTCGAGGCCTCCTGAGCAGGGGTCGAGAGCCTCCCCGCTTACGCCCTGGTCTCTTTGCGGAGTTGTCAGTGGCAGGCGTGGCTATAGCAACGCCTGGCATTGACAACTCACCCAGCTCTACCCGCGCCAGGGCGGTGGGTCGTGGACCCGGTTGCGTCTCGGTTTCTGCTGCGGGTCGATCCAGGGTGGCGGGATGGTGTGGGGGATGCCGTTGATCATGGTGGCTTGCCAGTGTCGCTGGTGGAGCTGGCGGTGATGTCGCCCGCAATAGAGGGCGCTGTTGTCGATGTCGGTGTCTCCGCCGCGGGACCACCAGGTGACGTGGTGGATGTCGCAGTACAGGGGCTTGGAGTCGCAGCCGCTGTGTTGGCAGCCCTTGTCTCTGGCGATCACCGCCGCCCGCAGCCCGGCCGGCGCGACGCGTTGGGTGCGGCCGTGGTGCAGGACCTCACCCTCGGTCCCGAAGACGGTGAGCGACACGTCGACCTCGCCGGCCTTGGCGAGGAGCTCCTGGACCGACAACGGGTCGCCGTTGTTCAGATACGCGAGCCCGGCCATCCCGTACAGTTCCCGCAGCGTGACCGTGGCCATCACATGCAATGACCTGCCGCCGGGCTTGGGCATCGCCTTGTGCTCGCTACCCCACCGCACCAACTGCAGCAACGCGTCCAACCTGCGCTGGGACGCGGTGCGCGAGTCCGGTGTCCCGTCGGCATCCGGTTCGGGCTTGGCGAGGGGTTCGACGTAGAGCATGAGTTCGTTCGCGGACTCTGGGTCGAGGTCGAGGACGGCCTTGTGCATGCTGTGCAGGTGTTTCCCGACGCGCATTCCGCGGCGCTTTGTGTTCGCGTTCGGTGTCGAGGACCCCGTCGGGGTTCAGCCCCGCCTGCATCGCCGCGGCCGCCTTCTCCAGGTACGCCGGGGGCATCTGAGTCGCATACTCGACCAGGTCCCGCTCGGCGTTGTCACGGGACTCGACCGACACCGCGGCTGGCAACGCGTCGAGCGCGTCGGCGACCACCATCGCATGGGTCGTGGAGATCTCCCCTGCGATCACCGCTTCGGCAGCCTGCGGGTACTTCGGCGGCAGCACCTCACCGGTGGGTTGGGTGCAGCGCGTCGACGGCGGCGAGGCGGGCTTTCGCCTCGCTCATGTCGATCCGCAGCACGCTCCGCAGGTAGGACTCCACCGACCGGGCACCCCGTTCGACATGCAGGCCCCGGTCACGGACCTCCCGCGCGAGCGCCTGCAGCAGCAGTGGCGCCTTCCGCACCGCCTCCTCCGCGGCAAGCTGGAATCCGTCGACGTCGCAGAACGACGCGAAGTCGGTCCGGGCGAGACGAGCCAGTACCGCGGTGAGGGTGAGGACGTCTTCCCACGCCTGTTCCTCCACCGATGGCGGTGTGGTCTTGTCTTCGTCCATATGCAAACACTAGACCGGGCCCCTGACAGTGGTCCGCGAATTCGGAGGCATTAGAGACCCGCGCGAATCACGGAATGATAACGAAAAGGCGCCCGGTCGTGGGCGACCAGCAGTCACCGGGAAGCGCGGCGCCCAGGGAGCTGCCTCACCCCGTAGATGCGCGCTGTTCAGGACGATCGACTTAAACAATGAAAAGAGGGGTGAGGCAGCGCACCCACAACACCGGGACACAAAGCTCACTCGAACATCGCGCCGCCGTCGACGTTGAGGGATGCGCCGTACACGAAGGTCGCGGCCGGCGAGCAGAGGAAGAGGATCGCCGCGGCCATGTCCCTCGGATGACCCATGCGACCGATCGGCAGGCCGGCTCCGATCCGTTCCTTGAGGTCAGTGCTCAGCCCGCCGTGCATCGGTGTGTCGGTCGGGCCGGGCGTGAGCGCGTTGATCCGCACTCCCGTGCCCGCGAACTCCCTGGCGAGCGACTTGACCAGCGACAGCACGCCGGCCTTGGACGCTGCGTACGCGGCGTCGGCGACCAGTCCGCCGCCGCCCCTCTTCCCCGCGTCCGACGCGACGGCGACGATCTGGCCCGAGCCCTGTGCCGTCATCCTGCGTACGGCCTCCTGGAGCACCGTGAACGTACCGACGAGGTTGATCCGCAGCACCCGTTCCCAGTGTTCCGGCGTCATGTCCAGCGCGGACTCGGCCGTGATCACGGCGGCGCACGAGACGACGTTGTCGACGCGACCGTGCTCGGCGTCGATCCTGCGGTACAGCTCGGCGACGGCGGCCGCGTCGGCGACGTCCGCGGGACACACCACCGGCTCGGGGCCACCGGGCATGGCGATCTCGGCGGCCGTCGCCTTCAGGGCGTCGGCGTCCAGGTCGCTCAACCAGACCCGCGCGCCGAGCTGGTGGAACGCGCGGGCGACCTCGCGTCCCATGCCGCCGGCGGCTCCGGTGACCAGGGTGACCTGGCCGGCGAAGGCGTCGGAGGTGAAGCAGTCCCAGCTGCTCGGCGCGACGGTGACGGGCTCGTTCATGTGGTCTCCTGGGTGACGGGCAGCTCGGCGAAGTGGCAGGCGGACGGGTGCGAGTGGCCGCGGTCGTCGAGTGCCGGCTCCTCCGCGGCGCAACGGTCCTGCGCCTTCCAGCAGCGGGTACGGAACCGGCAGCCGGACGGCGGGTCGGTGGGGGAGGGGATGTCGTCGTCGCTCGGCTGTGCCGGCGGTCGGTCCGCCAGCCACGGATAGAGGTCGGGCACGGCGTTCAGCAGCGCCTGGGTGTACGGGTGCGTCGGCTCCCGGTAGATCTGCGTGACGTCACCGATCTCGACGATCTTGCCCAGGTACATCACCGCCACCCGCTGGCAGAGGTGCCGTACCACGGACAGGTCGTGGGAGATGAACAGCAGCGCGAGTCCCAGCTCGCTCTGCAGCTCGCCGAGCAGGTTCAGCACCTGTGCCTGGATCGAGACGTCGAGCGCCGAGACCGCCTCGTCGGCGATCAGCAACCGTGGACGCACGGCCAGCGCGCGGGCGATGCTGATGCGTTGCAGCTGACCGCCGGAGAACTGCGCGGGATACCTGTCCGCGGACTCCGGTGCGAGCCCGACGAGCTCGAGCAGCCGGTGCACCTCGGCGCCCCACTCGGCGCGCGGCACGATCCCCGGATGCACGAGCCACGCCTCGGTGAGCAGCTGGCGCACCGTCATCCGCGGGTTGAGCGACGAGTAGGGGTCCTGGAAGACCATCTGGACGGTCCGCTTGGCCGCACGCAGCGCAGCCCTGGACGCGTTGTGCACGTCCTGACCGTCGACGAGCACGGTGCCGGACCGCGGGCGTGCCAGTCCCACGATGGTGCGCGCGACCGTCGACTTTCCGCATCCGGACTCACCGACCAGCCCGAACGCCTCGCCTTCGGCGATGGACAGCGAGACGCCCGACACCGCGTGCACGACGCGGCCACCTCGGCCGGGTGACCCCCGACCGAGCTGGAAGGTGGTGACCAGGTCAGTGACCCGCAGCAGCTCCCGCGGCGAGTGATCGGTCGTGGTCACCTGCATGCACCTCCTCCGCGAAGTGACAGGCGCTCATCCGTCCCGGTGCGACCTCGTGCAACGCCGGCTGCTCGTCGCGACACAGCGCCGTCGCCAACGGACAACGTGGGTGGAACGCACAACCGTGCGGTCGTTCGGTCGGATCCGGCGGCTTGCCGGGGATCGGTCGCAGCGGTCGGTCGACCCGGGAGAGCGTGGGCGCGGAGGCGAGCAGCCCGACCGTGTACGGGTTCGCCGGCCTGGTGTACACGGCACGGATCGGACCGCTCTCCATGACCCTGCCCGCGTACATCACGTAGATGTCGTCCGCGCTCTCCGCGACCACGGCGAGGTCGTGGGTGACGAGCAGCAGCCCCGAGCCCTGCTCACCGGTCAGCTGACGGAGCAGCGCCAGGATCCTGGCCTGGACCGTGACGTCGAGCGCGGTGGTCGGCTCGTCCGCGATGATGAGCTCGGGTTCGAGCGCGAGCGCCATCGCGATGACGACGCGCTGCCGCATCCCGCCGGAGAACTGTTGCGGGTACTGGCGGTATCGGCGTTCCGGGTCCGGCATCCGCACCCGGTGCAGCAGCTGGATCGTCGCGTCCCTCGCCTGACCGGTCGACATGTTCCTGTGCCGGGTGAAGATCTCCCTGATCTGCCGGCCGATCGTCAGCACCGGGTTGAGCGCACTCAGTGGATCCTGGAACACCATGGAGAGGTGCGCGCCGCGGAGGTCACGCATCACCCGGTCGTCGGCCGCGGTGATGTCCTGGCCGAGGAACGTGATCGACCCCGCGGCCACGGTGCTCTTCGCCCGCGGGAGCAGGCCCATGACGGCGAGGCCCGTGGTGCTCTTCCCGCTCCCGGACTCGCCGACGAGAGCCACGGTCCGACCTCGTGGCACGTCGAACGAGGCACCGTCGACCGCGCGCAACGGACCGCGGGCGGTCGCGAAGTCGACGGCAAGGCCACGGACGGACAGCAGCCGCGCGTCGCCCTCGGTGCGTGAGGGGCTCATCGTCAACCCTTGGTGACACGGGTGAAGAGCGGCTGGTTGTCCGGCGCGGGCTCGAACCCGCGTACCGACCTGCGCAGGCCGTACGTGGAGTTCAGCTGGACGGGATAGATGCCCGGCGCGTCGTCCCAGAGCAGCGCGCACGCCCTCCCGTACAGGCCCTCCCGAACCTTCTGGTCCGTGGAGCTCCGCGCGGAGCGCAGGATGCGGTCGAGCTCCTTGTTCGAGTAGCCGAGCCGGTCGGCGTTCGTCGTGTACAACCGACCGAGCGTGTAGTCGGCGTCGCCCGTCGTGACGCCGTTGGTCTGCAGGTCCATGTCCCAGTCGAGATCGAGCAGCCGCTTCAGCCACGCTGCCTGCTCGAGCTCTTCGAGCTTCACGTTGACGCCGATCTCCTTCCAGTACGTGTTGAACGACTCCGCCAGTGACCGGATCTCCGGGGACATGTTGCGCGGCCACATCAGGCTGGTCGAGAAGCCCTTCTCGTGGCCTGCGTCCGCCAGCAGCTGCCTGGCCTTGCCAGGGTCGTACGCGTACGGCTGCTGCTCGGCGTAGCCGAACACCGTCGAGGGGATGGGCGCCTTCATCACCTCCGCGGTGTCCTTGAACAGGCTGTCGACGATCTTCCGCACGTCGACGGCATGCCACATGGCCTGCCTGACCCGCTTGTCGGTGAAGGGCTTGCGGCCACAGTTGAACCAGTTGAAGTAGTAGAGGTAGCTCGGCACGCTCGTGATCTCGAGGTCGCTCGAGCCCTGGAGGCCCTCCATCTGGTCGGGCGGGATCGTCCACGTCACGTCGACCTCGCCGCTCTTCAGCGAGGTGAGGCGGGTCGAGTTCTCCGGGATGAACGGCAGCTTCAGCTTCTGCAGCTTCGTGCCCGAGCCCCAGTACTTCTCCGCGGCGCTCAGGTCGAGGTGGTCGGACGCGGTGTAGGAGTCGACGCGGAACGGCCCGCTGCCGATCGGCTTGTCGAAGAAGCCCTTCTCCTTCAGCTTCCCCGCCGGGGCGACGAAGAGCAGTGTCAGGTTGGCGAGCATGGTGCCGAGCGGTTGATCCGTGGTGATCCGGAGCGAGTGAGTGTCGTCCGTGGTGACGTCCTTCAACGTCGCCCACAGCTCCGCCTGTGGCGTGTCCGACGCGGCGACCCGTTCCAGCGACGCCTTGACGTCCTTGGCGGTCAACGGGCTGCCGTCGTGGAACACGACGTCGTCGCGCAGCTCGAACAGCCAGGTGCTGTCGTCGGGCTGGGACCACCTGCGCGCGACGTTGGGAGCGAACCTCTCCCCGTCACGCCTCACGAGGGTGTCGAAGATGTGCCTGCAGGCGAGCAGGGTGCCCTCGTCGACGTCCGTCGGGCCGTGCGGGTCGAGCGAGATGATCGGGCGGTTGAACGCGGCGGTCAACGACGCGGCGTCGCCGCCGCCCGAGTCCGGCTGTTCGGTCATGCCGCACCCGGTGAGACCGAGGACGGTCAGCCCGCCGATCGACAGGGCGGAGGTGCGCAGGAAGTCACGCCGGCTCAGGTCTGCGGTGACCAGCATCGGGATACGGCTGTGTGACATCGGGGTTCCTTCCGGGGGAGGACGTTTCAGAGGTCGACGGTGGGATCCGTGCGGTGCCGCAGGGCGTCGCCGAGCACACCGACGCAGACGACGAGCACGGCCATGGCCAGGCCGGGGACCGCGGCGATCCACCAGGCGCTGTCGAGGTAGTCGCGGCCGGCCGCGATGGTCGAGCCCCACGAGGCCTGCGACGTCGGTACGCCGAGACCGAGGAAGCTGAGCGAGGCCTCCGCGATGATCATCAGGCCGACCTGCACGGTGGCGACCACGAGCAGCGACCCGAGCACGTCGGGCAGGATGTAGCGCCACAGGATCCTGACGGTGGGCACGCCGAGCACCTTCGCCCCGTCGACGGACTCGCGCCGTCTGGCGACGAGGACGGACGCCCGCACCACGCGCGCGAACACGACCCAGCGGGTGACGGCAAGCGTCAGGATGACGTTGCCGACACTCGGCCCGAGCACGCCGGCGATCAGGATCGCCAGCAGGATGCTGGGGAACGCCAGCTGGATGTCGCCGAGCCGCATGACGACACTGTCGATCCAGCGCCCGAAGTAGCCGGCCAGCAGACCGAGCACCAGGCCGAGCGCACCGCCGAGCACGATGGTGGCCGCGGCCACGACGAGCGACACCCTGGCGCCGGCGAGCACCTGCGCGAGCAGGTCGCGGCCGACCTGATCGGTGCCGAACCATGCCGTGCTGCCGCCGACGAGCGTGGTGCCCGGCGGCAGCAGGCGTTCCGCGACGTTGGTCTGCGACGCGTCATAGGGAACGAGGAGCGGTCCGAGCGTCGCCGCGAGGACGTACAGGGCGACGACGGCGCCCGGCAGCGCGACACGCAAGGGTGGTCGCCGGAGCGTGACGTTCACGCCCGCGGTCCTGGACATCGTTGCCACGTCGCTCACCCACCTTCCTGGAAGCGGACGCGTGGGTCGAGGTAGGTGTAGAGCACGTCGACGGCGAGGTTCAGTACGACGTAGACGACCGTGATCACCGCCACCGCGGCCTGGACCACCGAGTAGTCCCGGTACTCGATGGCGTCGACGAGCATCCGGCCGACGCCCGGCCAGGCGAAGACGACCTCGACGATCACCGCGTTCCCGATGAAGATGCCGAGCAGCAGGCCGACGACCGTGGTGACGGGGATGAGGGTGTTGCGCAGCACGTGGCCGTAGAAGATCGTGCCGTCGAGCAGTCCCTTCGCCGTCGCCGTGCGTACGTAGTCCTTGCCGAGCTCGTCGATGACGCCGCTGCGCACCGACCGGATGAGCCAGCCGATGAACGGCAGCGACAGCGCGATGGCCGGCATGATGAGTCCCTGTAACGACGTGAAGCCGGACGCGGGCAGCCACCGCAACGTCGCGGAGAACAGCAGGATCAGCATGATGCCCACCCAGAACTGCGGCATGCCCTGTCCGGCGAGGGACAGCACCGAGATCAGCCGGCCGCCGACGTGGTGCGGCCTGCGTGCCGCGAGGACACCGAGCGGGAAGCTCACCAGGACCGTCAACGCCAGGGCCGCGAACGCGAGGGAGAGCGTGGCGGGCAGCCGTTGCAGCACCTCGGACATCGCCGGCCCGCCGAGCCGGACCGACTCGCCGAAGTCCAGCCGGGCGACGTCGAGCAGGTACGACACGTACTGCTCGGGCAACGGCCGGTCGAGTCCGAAGCTCGCCCTGGTCCTCGCCAACTGCTCGCGCGTGGCCGTCGGGCCGAGCAGCAGAGCGGCGGGATCACCGGGTATGACGCGGACGACGACGAAGACGATGGTGAGAGCGCCCCAGATCACCAGTACCGACTGCGCCACTCTGCGCGCCAGGTAGCCGGCCATCGGTCAACCCTCCCCGCTCCGGCTCTCGCCGGCCGCGACGGTCTCGTGCCTCGGCCCGAGGTACGCACCGGCGCTCAGCAGCCGCCGCTGCAGTTCGGCGACGTCGACGGCACGCGGGGCGACGCCGTCGTTCACCGCGAGAGCGGCCGCGGTGCCCGCCGCCTGACCCATCGCGAACGCCGGCGGCATCACCCGGATGGCGCCGAGCGCCTCGTGCGTCGCGGACACGCAACGTCCGGCGACGAGCAGCTGCTCCGGCCGCGTGGGCACCAGCGAGCGGTACGGGATCTGGTACGCGCCGGCGGTCACGATGCTCTCGTCGACGCCGCCACCGCTGCCCGTCGGACTGTGGATGTCGACCGGATACCCGCA
Source organism: Streptosporangiales bacterium (assembly GCA_009379955.1). Taxonomy (NCBI): domain Bacteria; kingdom Bacillati; phylum Actinomycetota; class Actinomycetes; order Streptosporangiales; species Streptosporangiales bacterium. The sequence continues at coordinate 17,923 of WHST01000085.1, forward strand.
CAGTGCGATCACGTCGTCGAACTCCCTGCCGCTCGCCAGGTCGTCGAGGTTCAGCGTGTACTCGCCACGGATCCGCCGGGTCTCCCGCACACCGATCGTCGCCGCGGTGTCGAGCAGCACGCAGTCGGCGAATCCGGGCAGGCGCCGCCGGAAGAACGTCATCAGGCTGGTCACCTGCCGGCGTCCTTCGATCTCCGCCCTGGTGAGGTCGCCGACGTCGGTGCCGTCGACGCGGTGCACCCTGGTGGTGTTCACCCGCCACACACCCGAGCGCAGCGTCTTGTAGATGCCGACACCACGACGCGGCACGGTGAACTCACCCGCCGCGGTCGCCTCAGCGACCAGCGAGGCGAACGGCCGGATGTCGTCGGCGTGCGCGGCCACGTACTCCTCGACGGCGGCGTCATCGACATTGCCCACCCGGAAGAACAGCGTCATCGGCTGGGTGAGCCCGTCCTCGTCCCGGCCCTTCAGCACGTCCGCGCCGGCGGACGCGGCGACGTCGGCGTCGGCCGAGCAGTCGACGACGACCTCGGCCTCGAGCACCTCGAGCCCCGACTTGCTCGCGACCACGACGCCGGTGACCCGGCCGTCCTCGGTGCGGGCCCGGACGACCGACGTGTGCAGCAGCAGCCGCACGCCGGCCTCGAGGCACATCTCCGCGCCGATCGCCTTGACCGCCTCGGGATCGAACGGCGTGACCCTCTCGTGGCCGTAGCTGATGAACCCGGAGTACGCGCTGCCGCCGGGGATCTTGGACGGGTGGATGGCGGCGTCCTCGGCCTCCATCCGCAGCACCAACTCCTCGAAGATGCCCTTGATGAGCTGTTGGCTGCCGTCCAGGCTGTACGAGGTCATGCAGGGCCCGACGAGTCCCGCGGTCAGGTTGCCGCCGACGTAGCCGTACCGCTCCACCAGCAGGGTGTGCGCGCCCTGACGCGCGCTCGCGATCGCCGCGGCGAGCCCGGCGGGACCGGCGCCCACGACGAGAACATCGACGGTGTCCCGCACCGGCGCGCTGATCCGCAGTTCGACGTCTGTCACGTTGCCTCACTTCGTTGTGCCTGATAGGCGAGAGATCAGTAGCCTTCGACCCGCGGCCAGTGGGTCTCGACGCCCCAGCGGTGCAGCAGGCGTCGTAGCTCCGTGAACACCTCGGGCTTCTCCACGACCTCGTCCGGCGTGTGCCCGTCGCTCAGGCAGAACGCCGCGAGTGCACCCGCGACCTCCCCAACGTTCCACTCGACGGGATGCAGGCGGTAGCAGCCGTTGGTGATGTGGGTGGTGCCGATGTTCTTCGCCGCCGGCAGCAGGTTCCGCATCCGGACGGGGACGAGCGCACGCAGCGGGATCTGGAACGGCGAGGAGGCGACGTCGATGTAGTTGTCGCCACCGGTGGACGGATGGAGGTCGATCCGGTAGCTGCCGACACCGACGGAGTCGTCGTACCGCACGGCTCCGTGGTCGCCGCGGACCTCGAGGGAGAGGTCCTGCTCGACGATCGTGTACCTGGCGCGGATGCGCCGCGACTCCCTGACGTAGGCGGCCTTCGCGAGTCCGTCGCCGGTGCCCATCAGGTCGCCGCGGGGCCGCAGCTCGGGAAAGCCCGTGCCGCCGTCGGCCCGCGGTGCCTCGGTCTGCATCCAGTACAGCATCGACAGGCTCAGCTCGCGTGCACCGCGAAGATGCCGCTCCGCCTCGGCCTCGTCGACCTCGAGGATCGGTCCCTCGACGTAGTCGATCATCGGCCAGTTGACCAGGGAGACGTCGCTCGGCAGGAAGCCCTCGGTGAACGTACGTCTCGCGGCGATCCTGCGGAACGTCCAGAGCTCCTTGTCGCCCGCGTCCCTGCTCTGGTCGGCGAAGACGTCGGCGGTGCGGTCGTCCGGGTTGGGCAGGAACTGGCGGGTCACGGGCTCGAGCGTCCGCGGGTCAGGCGCCGTCCAGCTGAGCAGCCGGTCCGGCCAGAACGCGGGGCGGTAGTCGCGCCAGAAGTCGTAGCTCGCCGGCCGGTCGATGGTGTGGTCCTCGCCCCGCGCGATGCTCACGGCCAGGCAGAACGACACGGCCTGCATGTTCAGCGGCTGTGCCTCCGCCGGAGCGTGCGGCTCACCGGTCTGTGCGGCGGACTCGAAGCCCGTGACGTACTCCGTGCCGGTGAGCGGCAGCAGCTCGCCGGTCTCGGTCGCGTCGAGCACGTACTGCGCGTTCACCCGCAACGTCTCGCCTGCCGCGTCGCGCAGGAGCACGGACCGCACCCGGTCGCCGTCCACGTCGGCGGCGACGGGCCGGCATCGAGTGCGTACCACCAACCGACCGGTCGACCGATAGGGGGCGAGCATGGCCTCGATGACGGCGAGCGCCACCCTCGGCTCGTGACACAGCTTGCTCACGCGTCCGGCGCCCGGGTTGAGCCAGGGGTCCCGGTACGCGTCGGCGGTGAGCGGGTACCAGCCGCGGTAGTAGTCCCTGATGCCGTCCCGCAGCCGGCGGTACGACCGCGTGCAGCCGAACTGCTCGATCCACGGGTGCTCGTCCGGCGGCACTGCCTGAGTCGTCAGCTGCCCACCGAGCCAGTCGGTCTCCTCCGACAGCAGCACCGTCCTGCCCTGCCTGAGCGCGGCGAGCGCGGCCGCCACGCCACCGAGGCCGCCACCCACGACGGCGATGTCCACGTCCACGCCCGTCATCGGCTCCGTCCTCGAGTGCTCGTGCGCCTCCGGGCGGCACGTGGTGGCCTGTCGACTGTCGTGCCCGCGCTGTACGAGCAGGGCACGGTGATGTTCCTCGGGCGCGGCGGTGGAGTCTCGATCGCCTCGAGCAGCAACCGCACCGCCTGCCTGGCCATCTCCTCCCGCGGGATGCGGAAGCCGTTCCAGCCGCTGCTCGACCCGCCGGGAGAGGGCACGTCGCCGAGCACCGCGACCGAGATGTCACCCGGCACGTCGAGTCCCATGCCCGCGATGACCCCGAAGTAGCGTTCGGCCAACTCCGGGTCCTCCAGGACGAGCGCGGTGCGGCCCTCCGCACGCAACTGCGCGACGACCTTCTCGATCTCGCGTCGCCTGCCGAGCCGAAGCAGGCGCGCGTCGTCCTGGCCGAGGCCGGCCTGCCGGACCGCGGCGTGCCAGCCGTCCTCGCGGTCACTGTCGGGTGCCTTGGGCTTGTACGCGCCCAGGTAGACGATGCTGCGGTGGCCGAGCTCGACCAGGTGCGAGACGACCCGGGTGGTGGCGGACGCGTAGTCGGCGGCGACGTACGCGAACTCGCAGTCGGGGATCTCGCGACGCCCGACGTACACGAACGGGAAGCCCTCCCGAGCCAGCCGCGCCACCTCCTCCTGGTTCTCCCGCCGACCGAGCAGGACGCACCCGTCGGCGAGCGCGAGCCGGTTGACCCCACCGGCGTAGATGCTCCGCCGTCGCTGGTCGGGCAGCGTCGCGCTCGTGAAGAGCAGCAGGTCGTACGCCGCGCGCTCGGCCTCCTGCTCGATGGTCACGAGGAACGGGTTGTAGAAGTCGCGGTCCCTGGACGGGAAGATGGCCTCGAACGTGTAGACCCCGAGCAGGCGGTTGCGCCCGCCGGCGAGGCTGCGTGCGGCCGGGTTCACCGAGTAGCCGAGCTGCTGCGCCACCTCGAGCACCCGTCGCCGCGTCGCCTCCCCGACCCGCCGCTCGCCCGCTTCCGCGTCGCTCAGCACCAGCGACACCGTTGCCTGCGAGACACCCGCGGCCCGCGCGATGTCGGCCTGTCGAGCCCGCGCCCCTTGGTGGCTCTGGGGCGCGGGGGTGGCGTCGCTGGCCGGTGCGGCGGCGTCCTGCCGTGCCCGTGCCCGTCCCCGACGTTGCGGCCGCCGGGCCTGTTCGGAGTCCATGACCACCTCAGTTATGCGCATAACCAATACGCATGACGGCGACCGTACACACGCCGGAAGGCGGTGGTCAAGGGTCAGGTCGAGGCGCGGTACGCCTAGAGATCGGCGATGGCGCCGTCGCGCATCACCTTGGCGCCGTTGAGGAACAGCGTCGGTTGTGCGTACACGAGCTCGACGTACGCGTGGCCGTCACTGGCGCCGCCGATCCCGCGGTTGGGCCCGAGGCTCAGGTGACCGGTGCCGGCCATGGCGACGTCCTGGCTGATCACGCCGCACACCGACGCGGCCGGGTTCATGCCGAAGCCGACCACGCCGACGGTGCCGGACAGCGGGTCGTCGGTGTCGGCGAGCATGCGTTCGATCTGCTGCGCGGCAGCGCCGCCGGTGACCGCGACGACGCGGCCGTGTTCGAGGAGGATCGTCACCGGGGAGTCGACCTGGCCGAAGCTGGTGCTGACGTCGACGACGATCGTGCCGTCGACGGAGTTCTCGACGGGGGCGACGACCACCCCGGCGTACGGGGCGCGGAACACGCCGGCCCGCGGACGTCCGGGCGGGTTGGGCACCCCGGAGCGCCCGCGCAGGGACATCCGGATCTTCGTGCCGTTCGCCGACTGCACCTCCGCCTCGACCGCGTCGGTGACCTTCGCGGCGAAGAGCTCGCAGGTGGGGGCGAGCTCGGTGAAGTCGGCCTCGATGGCGCCGTGGGTGAGCATCCGCTCGTCGGCGCCGGTCATCGTGACCACGCGGCCGCCGTGGGCGACGGTCACGTGGGCGGCCGGGCTGGTCAGGGCGCTGCTGCTGGTGAACGCGACGACGACGTCGACGTCGACGAGCTCCTCGACGACCTCGGCGAAGGCGTCACCGGCCCCCGGACGGTCCGTGCCGAGGAACCTGACGTGTGCGTTGGCCCCGCGCGCGGTCGCCGCGCGCCGGAGGGCCCATGCCGCGCCGGCGTTGGCGCGGCGGTCGTACAGGATCAGGACACGCTCGTCAGCGGTCACGCCGACACATGTCTCCATGATCCGGCGTGCACCCTCGTGGAGCGTGAGCACGAGCTTGTCCCCCCTGGACACCGCGCGTCGCGGGCCTACCGACCGGTCACCATAATCGCCCGGCGGGCCGCTGTCTCGTCCAGCGATCGTACTGCTGCGTAGCGTAGTCGTCCTGCGGGACGGCGTCCGGGCGGACCGGGGCGGACGGAGGGTCGTAAGGTGATCGCCCAGAGATGCCGAGCCGATGTGAAGGAGCGGGACATGCCCGAGCAGGTACGTGGGGTCGTCTCGACGGGGAAGGGCCGGCCGGTGACCGTGCAGACGGTCAACGTGCCCGAGCCGGGTCCCGGTGAGGCGCGCGTCAAGGTGCAGGCGTGCGGGGTGTGCCATACCGACCTGCACTACCGCGAGGGCGCGATCAACGACGAGTTCCCCTTCCTGCTCGGACACGAGGCCGCCGGCGTCGTCGAGTCCGTCGGGCCCGACGTCACCAACGTCGAGCCCGGTGACTTCGTCGTCCTCAACTGGCGTGCCGTGTGCGGCGACTGCCGCGCCTGCCGCCGCGGCCGTCCCTGGTACTGCTTCGCCACGTTCAACGCGACCCGGAAGATGACCGACGCCGACGGCAACGAGCTGTCGCCCGCCCTCGGCATCGGCGCGTTCGCCGAGCTCACGCTCGTCGCGTCCGGCCAGTGCACGAAGGTCGACGCGAACGCGTCCGCGGAGGTCGCGGGACTGCTCGGCTGCGGGGTGATGGCCGGCCTCGGCGCCGCCATCAACACCGGCGGCGTCGGCCGCGGCGACTCGGTCGCGGTCTTCGGCTGTGGCGGGGTCGGCGACGCCGCGATCGCCGGCGCGCGGCTGGCCGGCGCCGGCACGATCATCGCCGTCGACATCGACGACACCAAGCTGGAGTGGGCGAAGCGCTTCGGCGCGACGCACACCGTGAACTCGTCCGCCGCCGATCCGGTCGAGGAGATCAGGGCGCTCACCGATGGCAACGGCGCCGACGTCGCGATCGAGGCGGTGGGCCGTCCCGAGACCTTCAGGCAGGCGTTCTACGCGCGCGACCTCGCCGGCGTCGTCGTCCTCGTCGGGGTCCCTGACCCGACGATGACGCTCGAGCTGCCGCTGATCGACGTGTTCAGCCGTGGTGGCGCGGTGAAGTCGTCGTGGTACGGCGACTGCCTGCCGTCCCGCGACTTCCCGATGCTGATCGACCTGTACCAGCAGGGCCGGCTGCCGCTCGACGAGTTCGTCAGCGAGACGATCGGGCTCGACGACGTGGAGGAGGCGTTCGCGCGGATGGAACGCGGCGAGGTGCTGCGGTCGGTGGTGACGTTCGCGTGATCTGCCGGTCAGCGCAGGAGCTCGACGAGTGGCCCGCAGGTAGGAGCCGCGTAGGCCACATGGTTGGTAACGACGTTTCCGCGGCTCCTGCCGGAGGGACAGGAGGAGGCGGGCGCGCATGATATTCGGGCGGAAGAAGCGTAAGAAGGCCGACGACGACTCTGCGGCCGAGGCCACGGTCGACACCGACACCGACACCGACACCGACACCGAGGACGAGGTCGAGGTCGAGGTCGATACGGACTCCGACGCGAAGGACGATGCGGTCGACAAGGACGATGCGGTCGACGAGGACGACGCGACCGACGACTCGGGGGCCGACGACTCGGAGGACGACGACGAGGCCGCCGCCTCGGCGGGCGGGCTCCGCATCGAGAAGATCGAGACCTCCGGCGTCTTCTCCCTCGACGGCGAGGACCACGACGTCGAGAACAACGTCTACCTCATCGGTGACGACGACGAGGTCATCGTCGTCGACGCCGCGCACGACGCCGAGGCGATCCTCGCCCAGGTGGGCGAGCGCGAGATCCTCGCCGTCATCTGCACCCACGGCCACAACGACCACGTCAACGTCGCCCTCGAGGTGGCCGAGCGTGACGAGGCACCGATCGCGATGCATCGCGGTGACAAGCGGCTGTGGGAGATGACCCACGAGGACGACATTCCCGACATCGACATCGAGGCGGGTGGCGAGTTCGAGGTCGCGGACACGACGCTCACCGTGTTGCACACCCCGGGGCACTCGCCAGGGTCGATCTGCCTCTACGTCGAGGACCTCGACGTCGTGTTCACCGGCGACACCCTGTTCAAGGGCGGTCCCGGCGCGACCGGCCGGTCGTTCTCCGACTTCCCGACGATCCTCAACTCGATCTCCGACGAGCTCCTGCGGCTGCCGAAGAAGACCCGGGTGCTGCCCGGGCACGGCGAGGAGACGACGATCAGGGACGAGGAGAAGGACTACGACGCCTGGGTCGAGCGAGGCCACTGACCTGTCCTTCCTGACACGTTTGTCGGTGGCGCGCGACAGGATGGGCTGATGAGCCAGCTGGGTTTCGAGGGCATGCCGCAACGACTCTTCTCGTGCACGCCGTCGCGCCTCACGACCTGGCTCGACTGCCCGCGCCGCTACCGCATGACGTACCTCGACCGTCCGCAGCCGAGCAAGGGTCCGCCGTGGGCGCACAACTCCCTCGGCGCCTGCGTGCACGGCACGCTCGCTGCCTGGTGGCGGCTGCCTCGCGAGCGCCGTACGCCGGGGGCCGCGGTGCGGCTGCTCGACGAGGGCTGGATCTCGCTCGGGTTCCGCGACGACGAGCAGGAGGCACGCGTCCGGGCGAGGGCACGCACGATGGTCGAGCGCTATGTCGAGCAGCTCGACCCCCACGACGAGCCAGTGGGCGTCGAGCGGGTGGTCGCGACCCGCACCGACGTGCTCGCGCTGTCCGGCCGCATCGACCGGCTCGACGACCGCGGCGGCGAGCTCGTCGTCGTCGACTACAAGACCGGCAGGCACGCGCTCACGGTCGACGACGCGCGCGGCTCGCTCGCGCTCGCGTTGTACGCGCTGTGCTCGCAGCGCGTGCTGCGCCGCCCGTGCCGGCGGGTCGAGCTGCACCACCTGCCCAGCGGCGAGATGGTCGGCTGGGAGCACGACGGCGCGGGCCTCGCGCGCCAGCTCGCCCGAGCCGAGGACATCGGGCGTGAGGCCGCCGCGGCCGACTCCGCGTTCCGCGAGGGGCTGGCGCCGGAACGCTACGACGAGGTCTTCCCGCCGCGGCCGAGCCCGGTCTGCCGGTGGTGCGACTTCGCCCAGCACTGCCCCGAGGGCTCGTCCGCGTACCCGGCCCGCCGCTCCTGGGAGGGCCTCGCCGAGGCCCAGCCCGGCGAGCCCGTCCACCACGGCGGTGAGCGCTAGTCAGCCGGGAGGCAGGGGGCGGCGTCCAGCGAAGCCGGCGTCGGCCCGGTGGTACCACTCGACGTCGGTGTCGCCCTCGAGCCAGCACAGCAGGATGGGCACGCCGTCGAGCTCCGCGGGAAAGTCGAGCAGCAGCGGAGCGATCCCCTTGACCTCGAGGTCGTGCGCCACGATCGACGACACCAGCTCGTCGAACCGCGCCTGTGCGGCCTTGAGCTCCGGGAGTCCGCCCAGGGGTGACGGCACGCCCTGCCGGTGCGCCGCACCGAGCTCGGCGGTGTCCGCGCGCACCGCGATCAGGTCGACGACGAGCGGACGGATCTCCCTGAGCACGGCCCGCGCCTGGTCGACGGAGTAGAGCATCCCCATCCCTCGGACCCTAGTGTGCTGCCCGTACCCGTGACCACGCGGCCGCGCCGAGCGCGAGCAGCCCAGCCAGCAGGATCGGCAGGCCGATGGACAGGATGCCCAGCACCCCGAACGCCACGAGGACGACACCGGAGCCGGTGAGCGCGACCAACCGCAGCGGGGCCGCGCGGACCACGGCGTACGCGGCGAGGACGGTCGCGGCGATCATGCCGGTGGTGAACCAGGTCACCGGCGGGTCGCCCTGTCGTGCGATGAGCACGCCGTGCGCGACGCTCATGACGAGCGCTGTGATCGCGACGATCAGCGCCGGTGGGCTCATGCTGCATCGTCGCACACGGCCGCGGGTGAGGACCGTGTGTCCGCCCGGCCGCCGGTGCCGAACCGTACGCTCGTCCCGTGCCCACACCACCCGAGCTCCGCACCGACCGGCTGCTGTTGCGTGCCTGGCGCGACGCCGACCGTGAGCCGTTCGCGGCGCTCAACGCCGACCCCGAGGTGACCGAGTACCTCGCGGGCGCGCTCACCCGTGCCCAGTCTGACGATCTGGTCGACCGGATCGAGAAGGGATTCGCGGAGCGCTCTTTCGGCCTGTGGGCCGTCGAGGTGCGGGCGACGGGGGAGTTCGTGGGCTTCACCGGCCTGTCCGTCCCGAGCTTCGAGGCGCACTTCACCCCGGCCGTCGAGATCGGCTGGCGGCTGACGAGGAGCGCCTGGGGGCTCGGCTACGCGACCGAGGCGGCACGTGCCTCGCTCGCCCACGGCTTCATCGCGGCGGGGCTCGACGAGGTCGTGTCGTTCACGACGCGGACGAACGTCCGCTCCCGTGCGGTGATGGAGCGCCTCGGCATGACCAGGGACCCGGCCGACGACTGGGACCATCCGCGGCTGGCGCCCGACCACCCGCTGCGCCCGCACGTGCTCTACCGGCTGACCGCCGGCGCCTGGCGGCGGTAGGGACAGCTCAGGTGGCGGCGAGCACCTCGAGGATCTGGTCGCCGTACTTCGCGAGCTTGTTCTCGCCGACGCCGCTGACCGCGCCGAGCTCGTCGAGGTTCATCGGCTCGTCCGTCGCGATCTGGCGCAGCGTGGCGTCGTGGAAGATCACGTACGCGGGGACGCCCTGCTCCTTCGCCTGGGCGGCACGCCAGGCGCGGAGGCGTTCGAACAGCGGGGCCGCGTGCTCGGGCAGCTCGGCCGCGGCCTGCTGCTTCGCCGACGCGGACCTCGCCGCGCGCTTGGTGGGCTTAGGCTCGCGCCGCAGCCGCACCTCGCGCTCGCCGCGCAGCACGGTGTCGCTCGCCTCGGTGAGCACGAGCGCGCCGTGGTCGGGCTCGACGGAGAGCAGGCCGCGGGCGAGCAGCTGCCTGACGACGCCGCGCCACTCGGTCTCGTGCAGGTCGGTGCCGACGCCGAACACGCTCAGCTCGTGGTGGTCGAACTGGGCGACCTTGGCGGTCTTGCGCCCGAGCAGGATGTCGATGACCTGCCCGGCGCCGAACTTCTGCCTGCGCTCGCGCGCGAGGCGGACGACGGTGGAGAGCACCTTCTGCGCGGCCACGGTGCCGTCCCACGACTCCGGCGGTTCGAGGCAGCTGTCGCAGTTGCCGCAGCGGTCGACGCCCGGCTGGCCGAAGTACGCGAGCAGCTGACCGCGCCTGCACTCGACGCTCTCGCACAGTGCGAGCATGGAGTTGAGGTGCTGGGCGAGCCGACGCCGGTGGGCGTCGTCGCCCTCGGAGGTGTCGATCATGCGGCGCTGCTGCACGACGTCCTGCAACCCGTACGCGAGCCAGGCGGTGGACGGCAGCCCGTCGCGCCCGGCGCGACCGGTCTCCTGGTAGTAGCCCTCGACCGACTTCGGCAGGTCGAGGTGGGCGACGAACCGCACGTCCGGCTTGTCGATGCCCATGCCGAACGCGATCGTGGCCACGACGATTAGGCCGTCCTCGCGCAGGAAGCGCGCCTGGTTGGTGCGGCGGGTGCGGGCGTCGAGACCCGCGTGGTAGGGCACCGCCTCGATGCCGTTCTCGACGAGGAACTCCGCCGTCTTCTCCGCCGACGCGCGCGACAGGCAGTAGACGATGCCGGCGTCGCCCTGGTGCTCCGTGCGCAGCAGCTCGAGCAGCTGCTTGCGGGGCTCCCTCTTCGAGACGATGCGGTACTGGATGTTGGGCCGGTCGAAGCTCGCGACGAAGTGCCTGGCGTCCTCGAGGTCGAGGCGCGTGGCGATCTCCCTGCTCGTCGCCTCGGTGGCGGTGGCCGTCAGCGCGATGCGCGGGACGTCGGGCCAGCGCTCGTGCAGCAGGGAGAGCATCAGGTAGTCGGGTCGGAAGTCGTGCCCCCACTGCGCGACGCAGTGGGCCTCGTCGATCGCGAACAGCGCGACCTTGCCGCGGTCGAGCAGCTGCAGCGTCGAGTCGACCCGCAGCCGCTCGGGCGCGAGGTAGAGCAGGTCGATCTCGCCCTGCACGAACGCCGCCTCGACCGTGCGACGCTCCTCGAAGTCCTGCGTCGAGTTGAGGAAGCCGGCGCGTACCCCGAGCGCCGACAGCGCGTCGACCTGGTCCTGCATCAACGCGATGAGCGGTGAGAGCACGACCCCCACGCCGCCGCGGACGAGCGCGTCGCCGCCGGAGACGACGTGGTCGATGATCTCCTCCTGGTCACCGCGGAACGCGTCGTAACCGAAGACGCTGCGCAGCGACTGCAGGGCCAGGCTGGCATCGGAGCGGATCTCGGGGGCGACCACCCGCCGATTCTAGGCGGTGCCCACCGACACCGTCGGCGACCACGCCCACACCACCGCTGGGGACCCCGGTGGGGGCGCGGGCCACGACTGGGGACCCCGGTGGGGGCGGACACCGCGGCTGGGGACCCCAAGCGGGGTGGACGGCACGGCTGGGGACCCCACGTGGGGTGGGTGGGCGTAGTAAAGACCTGAACGGATGGTTGGAGATCAGGACATCCCCCTGATGGGGTAAACGGGCTTGGTGTCCCAACCACTCATCAGGAGGATGTCTTGTCCAAGGGTAGTAGTCGCCGGCTGTCTCGTGGGGACCGTCG
>WHST01000086.1 GCA_009379955.1 Streptosporangiales bacterium
CGGCGGGAGACCCGTCGACGGTTGCCGTACTCGACATCGGTGAAACTGGCCTGATCGCTGCGCACACCTCATCATTCCGCGATCCCCAGCACCCAGCCAGACGGCACCCCGGACGAACCAGAAAATCAGCGCATCCCTAGAGGGTCTCGATGTCGGCCGGGAGGACGGGCACGCCACCGCGCCAGACCTGACGCGGGCTGAGCCGGAACGCCCACGCGAACGACCCCTCGTGAGCGGCGTCCCACCACACCAGGTCGCCGAGTGCACCACGGCGGATGACGCCGCGGTCGGTGACGCCGAGCGCCTTTGCCGCGCCGACGGTGGCCGCGTACAGCGCCTCCGTCACGCTCATCCGGAACGCCGCGACGGCGAGGCTGATCATGAGCGACATCGACGTGGTGCCGCACTGGCCGGGGTTGTGGTCGGTGCCGAGCGCGACGGTGACGCCGTGGTCGAGCAGCATGCGCACCGGCGGCGCGGTGCGCATCTGCAGCGCCGTGCCCGGGCAGACGACCGCCGTCACGCCCGCGGACGCCAGCGCCCGGGCGTCCTCCTCCGTGATCTTCAGCAGGTGGTCGGCGGTCAGGCAGCCGAGCTCGGCGCCGAGCAGCGAGCCGCCGGATCGCGCGAGCTCGTCCGCGTGGATCTTCGGCCGCAGGCCCGCCGTGATGCCGGCCTCGAGCACGCGCCGCGACTCGTCGACGGTGAAGTACCCGTCGTCGCAGAAGACGTCGACGTTCTCCGCGCCCGCTTCGCGGGCGGCCGTACACCACGATGCGACCTCGGTGGCGTACGCGTCCCGGCCCGCCGCGTACTCCGGCGGGACGGCGTGAGCGCCGAGGAACGTGACGGAGAGGCGCGGCAGCACCGGGTCGTCGGCAAGGTCGGCGAGCAGGCGGACGGCGTCGAGCTCGCCCTCGCGCGTCAGGTGGTAACCGGTCTTCGCCTCCATCGTCGTCGTGCCCGAGCCGACGAAGTCACGCAACCGGGCCCGCAACGTCGCACGCAGCGAGTCCCACGACTCCTCCCGGGTGGCGCGGACGGTCGACACGATGCCGCCGCCCATCGCGGCGATCTCGGCGTACGTCGCGCCGGCCGACCGCGCCGCGATCTCCGGCGCCCGGTCACCCGCGTAGACCGGGTGGGTGTGGGTGTCGATGAGCCCGGGCGTGACGAGCCCGCCGGCGCAGTCGTCGACGATGTCGGCCTCCGGCGCGTCGGCGCGGTCACCGACCCAGGCGATCACGCCGTCCTCGAGCAGCACCGCCGCGTCGTCGAGCGGCTCGCCGTCGCCCGTCCACAGCCGGGCGATGTTCGTCAGCAGGCGTGACACTTCACTCAAGAGAGCTCCTCGATCGACTCCGACAACCGCGCCGCGACGTCTCCCACCCGCTGGTGGTGCCCGTCGGCCACGACCACCTCTCCCCCGACGACGACGTGCGACACGTCCGCGGCCGTGCCCGCGTAGAGCACGGCGGCGAGCATCGCGTCGCCGGAGGGCGTACCGGTCAACCGTACGGAGTCGAGCCGGACGGTCGTCAGGTCGGCCAGCATTCCTGCGGCCAGCACGCCACCGTCGGGCATGCCGAGCGAGCCGTACCCGACCGCTGTCGCATGGTGCAGCAGTTCGGACGGGGTGAAGACGCCGCGACGCTCACCGGCCAGCCGCTCGTGCAGCTCGACGGCGCGTGCCTCCTCCAGCAGGTCGATCATCGCGTGGCTGTCGCTGCCCAGGCACAACGGCGCGCCCGCGTCGGCGAGCTCCCGGGCGGGGCCGATGCCGTCGCCCAGGTCGCGTTCGGTCGTCGGGCAGAAGCACGCGTAGGTCGACGTCGAGCCGAGCAGTGCGACGTCCGCGGCGGTCAGGTGCGTGGCGTGGACGGCCGTCGTCGCCGGCCCGAGCAGCCCGGTGTCACCCGCCAGCTGCGCCGGCGTACGACCGTGGAAGGCGACGCACTCCTCGTTCTCGCGTCGCTGCTCCGACAGGTGCAGGTGGACGGGCGCGCCGGTGCGTTCCGCCCACGACGCCACCGTCGCCATCGCGGACGGTGGGCAGGCACGCACCGAGTGCACCGCCGCGCCCAGCCGGGGCGCCTTCGCGTATGCCACGCGCGCCGCCCATGCCTCGGCGCTGCCGTCGCCGAACCGCAGCTGCGGACCGGTGAGCGGGCTGCCGTCCGGCGCCGCCTGCAGGTAGCAGGTGTCGAGCAGGGTGAGCCGCACGCCCGCGTCGCTGGCCGCCTCGACGAGGGCATGGCCCATCGCGTTCGGGTCGGCGTACGGCGTGCCACCCGCCTGGTGGTGCAGGTAGTGGAACTCCCCGACGACGGTGATCCCGGCCAGCGCCATCTCGGCGTACGCGGCCCGCGCGAGCCGCAGGTAGCTGTCGGGGTCGAGCCGCTCGGCGACGGCGTACATCTGTTCGCGCCACGACCAGAAGTCGCCGCGCCCGCCGTGCGTGCGCCCGCGCAGCGCGCGGTGGAACGCGTGCGAGTGCGCGTTCGCCAGGCCGGGCAGGGTGAGGCCGGGCAACCTGACCGCGTCGGGCGACGGGGGGACGCCGGGGCGCACCGACGTCAGCCGCTCGCCGTCGATCTCGAGCAGGACGTCGTCGCGCACGCCGTCGGGGAGGGCGGCGTGCGCGCAGTGGTACACGCTCACGACAGCAGGTCTTCGAGGACGGTGGTGAGGGCCTCGGCGCCGGCGAGGCAGTCGGCCCAGTCGGCGTGCTCGGCGGGCGAGTGCGAGACGCCGGTCGGGTTGCGCACGAAGAGCATCGCCGTCGGGACACCAGCGGTCGCCAGCACCCCGGCATCATGCCCGGCGCCGGTGGGGAGGAGCGGGACGCCCCCGAGCCGCTCCGCCAGCCTGGTCGAGAGCGCCCCGTCGAACGCCGTCTCCGGCGTGACCGACTCCCGTGTCATCGCGACGCCGACACCGTCTCGCCCACCGCGCTCGCCGGCGGCCTGCTCGACGGCCGTGACAACGTCGGACAGCGTCGCCTCGTCGGGCGCGCGGGCGTCGAGCCAGGCGCGGACGCGCGACGGGATCGCGTTCGTGCCGTTGGGTGCGACCTCGACCCGGCCGATGGTGGCGACGGCGCCTGCCTGGCGCGCCTTCTTGCGGGACGACAGCACGGTGTTGGCGAACGTCAACATCGGGTCACGGCGGTCTTCCAACCGCGTCGTCCCCGCGTGGTTGGCCTCGCCGGTGAAGTCGAGGCGCCAGCGCCCGTGCGGCCAGATGGCCGTCGCGACCCCCACTGCCGCGTCGAGGTCGACGAGCGCGCGGCCCTGCTCGACGTGCAGCTCGACGAAGCAGCCGATGCGCCCGAGCCTGGCATCGTCACGCCCGACGCCGTGCGGGTCGGCGCCTGCGCCCTCCAGCGCCGCGGCGAGCGTCGTGCCGCCGCGGTCGGTCAGGGCACGCGCCCGGGCCGGGTCGAGCTCGCCCACGAGCAGCCGCGAGCCCAGGCAGGCGATGCCGAACCGCGACCCCTCCTCCTCGGCGAACGCCACCACGGCGAGCGGACGGCTCGGCCTGGCGCCGCGCTCGCGCAGCAGCTCGACCGCGGCGAACGCCGAGACGACGCCGAGCGGCCCGTCGTACGCGCCGCCGTCGGGGACCGAGTCGAGGTGCGACCCGGTGACGACCGCACCGGGGCCAGGCTCGCCCCACCACGCCCACAGGTTGCCGTTGCCGTCCTCGTCGAGGGTGAGGTCGCGGTCGGCCGCCGCGGCGCGGAACCACGCGCGGCACTGCGCGTCGGCGGCGTCCCACCCGTGCCTGCGGTAGCCGCCGGACGCGGAGTCACGCCCGATCGGCAGCAGGTCGTCCCACAGCCCCTTCACCCTGGGGTCCCCAGCCGTGCCCCAGCCCCCCGCTGGGGTCCCCGGTCGTGGTGGACGCCACCGTTGGGGACCCCGGATGTGGTGGGGGCACCTGCTGGGGACCCCAGCGGGGGTGGGGAGACCGTCACCGGCCACCGCCCTCGCGCATGGGGACGCGGACGCCGGTACGGTCCGCGACCTCGACCGCGTCGTCGTAGCCGGCGTCGACGTGGCGGACGACGCCCATGCCCGGGTCGTTGGTCAGCACCCGCTCGATCTTCTGCGCGGCGATCGGCGTGCCGTCGGCGACGGTCACCTGGCCGGCGTGGATCGCGCGACCCATGCCCACGCCGCCGCCGTGGTGGATCGACACCCACGACGCGCCCGACGCCGTGTTGACCAGCGCGTTGAGCAGCGGCCAGTCGGCGATGGCGTCGGACCCGTCGAGCATCGCCTCGGTCTCGCGGTACGGCGACGCGACCGAGCCGCAGTCGAGGTGGTCGCGTCCCATCACGATCGGCGCCGCCACCTCGCCACGGGCGACGAGGTCGTTGAAGGCGGCGCCGGCCTTGTCGCGCTCGCCGTAGCCGAGCCAGCAGATGCGCGACGGCAGGCCCTGGAAACGGACCTTCTCGCCGGCCAGCCTGATCCACCTGGCGAGGTGCTCGTTGTCGGGGAACAGGTCGAGGATCGCCCGGTCGGTGCGCGCGATGTCGGCCGGGTCGCCGGACAGCGCCGCCCACCGGAACGGTCCCTTGCCCTCGCAGAACAGCGGACGGATGTACGCGGGCACGAAACCGGGGTAGTCGAACGCGCGGGAGAACCCGCCGAGCTGCGCCTCCTTGCGCAGCGAGTTGCCGTAGTCGAAGACCTCGGCACCTGCGTCGAGGAAGCCCACCATCGCCTCGCAGTGGGCGGCCATCGAGGTTCGCGCGCGTTCGACCAGGCCGTCGGGATCGTTCTCGCGTTCACGGTCCCAGTCGTCCAACTCGACGCCGACGGGCAGGTACTGCTGCGGGTCGTGCGCGCTCGTCTGGTCGGTGACGATGTCGATCTGGGCACCGGTCGCCAGGATCTGCGGCACGAGCTCGGCGGCGTTGCCGACGAGACCGACCGACAGCGGCTTGCGGTCACGCCGCGCCTCGTCGACGATCGCGAGCGCGTGGCTCACGTCGGTGGCCGAGACGTCGAGGTAGCCGTGCTCGATGCGGCGCCGCACCCGGCTCGGGTCGCAGTCGATGCACAGGGCGACGCCGTCGTTCATGGTGACCGCGAGCGGCTGCGCGCCGCCCATCCCGCCGAGGCCCGCCGTCAGGGTGACCGTGCCCGCGAGCGAGCCGCCGAACCGCTTCGCGGCGATCGCGGCGAACGTCTCGTACGTGCCCTGCAGGATGCCCTGCGTGCCGATGTAGATCCACGACCCGGCGGTCATCTGGCCGAACATGGTCAGGCCGAGCGACTCGAGCCGGCGGAACTCCTCCCAGGTCGCCCACTCGGGCACCAGGTTGGAGTTGGCGATCAGCACGCGCGGCGCCCACTCGTGGGTGCGGAACACCGCGACCGGCTTGCCGGACTGGACGAGCAGCGTCTCGTCGCCGGCGAGTCCCCGCAGCGTCCGGACGATCGCGTCGTACGCGTCCCAGCTGCGCGCTGCCTTGCCGGAACCGCCGTAGACGACGAGCTTGTCGGGGTGCTCGGCCACCTCGGGGTCGAGGTTGTTCATGAGCATGCGCAGGGCGGCCTCCTGCGGCCAGCCCTGGCAGGACAGGTCGCCACCGCGTGGCGCGCGTACCGTTCTCATCCGAACCCGCTCTCGTCCGTCGCCACTCCGTGTACGAATGAAATCATGCGGCATCTCTTGTCCTGCATCAAGTCATTCCATACACTTCCCCGCATGTCCTCGGCGCTCGACAGCCCCTCGCGACGACAGCTGCCCGACCTGCTGTCGCGCCGCCGCCTGTCACCCGCCCAGCGGCGCATCGCGCAGTTCGTGCTCGAGAACGCCGCCGAGGCCGCGTTCCTGTCCAGCACCGACCTCGCAGGGCGGGCCGGCGTGAGCCAGCCGTCGGTGACCCGCTTCGCCGCGGCACTCGGGTTCGCCTCCTACCAGGACTTCCGCGGCGCCCTGCGCGAGCAGCTGCTCGGCAACGACGCCGAGCCCACCGACGGCCTGCAGACCAACGCGCTGCAGGACGCAGTCCTGCACGAGGCCGCCAACCTGCGCAAGCTCGCACACGCGCTGCGCGACTCCACCCAGATCGAGGCCGCCGCCGCCGAGCTCTCCGCCTCGCAGCCCCTCGTGGTGCTGGGGCTGCGGGTGTCGGCTGGCGTCGCGAGCCACTTCGCGTACTGCGCGCAGAAGGTGCTGCCCGACGTGCGCGTGATCACCAGCGGCGACTCGACCGCGCGTGACCTCCTCGACCAGGCGGCGCTCGCCGGGGCCACCCACGTGCTCGCCTTCGTCCTCCCCCGCTACCCGCGGGAGACCCTGGAGATGATGCGGTACGCACGCGAACGAGACCTTCGCGTCGTCGCGATCTCCGACACCCAGCTCGAACCCGTCGCCGGCCACGCCGACCGCGTGCTCGCCGCCGCCGTGGGCAGCCGTCTCGTCTTCGACTCACACGTCGTGCCCGAGATGCTCGCCCTGGTCCTGCTCGAGTCCATCAGCGACCACACGAGGGACCGCACCCAGCGGCGGCTCGAACGGTTCGAGGAGACCACCGCACGCCACCGCGTCTTCCAGACCGCGTAACGACGCGCGGCCGTCGGTCCGGACCAGGTGACCGTGCCCACGAAGGGGCCAGAAGGTGACCGACCAGCAGCAGCGCAGCCAGGCACGCCGCGCCCGTCACATGATGTGGCCCGTCCTGCCCGGAGTCGTCGCGCTCCTCGCGTGGCAGTTCGGGTCCGGCACGGTCGTGCCGGCGGTCTACGTGAGCACGCCGCTCGACGTGGCCGGCAGGCTCGTCCAGGTCGTCGCGAGCGGTGAGATCATCCCCGACCTGACCACGACCCTCGTCGAGTTGGTGCTCGGCTTCGTCTTCGGCTCGATCGGCGGGTGCGTCATCGGCTACCTGCTCGGCAGGTCGAGCTTCGCCGCCCGGATGTTCGAGCCCTACATCATGGCGGCGTACGGGATCCCGATGATCACGATCGCCCCGCTGTTCATCATCTGGTTCGGGATCGGCATCTGGTCCAAGGTGACCATCGCCACGATCATGGTCTTCTTCATCGTCTTCTTCAACGTCTTCATGGGCGTGCGCAACGTCGACGTCGAGCTCGTCAAGGTCGCCCGTGCCCTCGGCGCCGACCAGGCGCAGCTCACCCGGCACGTCTACCTGCGCGCGACCATGCCGTACATCTTCATGGGCCTGCGCGCGGGCGTTCCGTACGGCGTCATCGGCGTGATCGTCGGCGAGTTCATCTCCGCGTTCCGCGGGCTCGGCCTGTACATGAACAAGGCGTCGACGACGTTCGACCCCGCCGGGGTCTTCGCCGGGATCATCATCCTGCTCGCGTTCATCCTCGTCGTGAAGTTCCTCATCGGCATCGCCGAGAAACGGGTGCTGCGCTGGCACGCGAGCCTGCGCGACAGCCACTGACCCGTTCGGAAAGGAAGCCAGTGACACGTCTCACCCGTACCTCGTTCGTGGCCGTCGCGGCCGCCGCTGTCGTCGGACTCGCCGCGGCATGCAACCCCGCCGCACCCGGGCAGGGCAAGGAGTTCGAGGGCGGCGCCGTCCGCCTCGCGCAACCCCTGGTCAACCTCAGCTACCTCGCGATCGACAACGCCCGCGCCGGCGGCGCGTTCACCGACAACGGCGTCAAGGTGAACTGGGCACTGGCCTCCGGCGGTGACGCGTCGATCCTCGCCGCGCTCAGCGCCGGGGACGTCCAGTTCGCCGCCGTCGGCACCGACGCGGTGCTCAGCGCGGTCGACAAGGGCCAGCACTACCAGCTCGTCTACTGCCTCAGCGCCACCCTGACCCAGGAGCTGGTCGTCTCCGACACGTGGCTGAAGGAGGCGGGCGTCTCGCCCGACGATCCGGTCGAGAAGCGGCTCGCCGCACTGTCCGGCGCGACCATCGGCGTCAACGCGCTCGGCGGCCTGCAGGACCAGCTCGCCCACTACTACCTGCAGCAGGGCGGAGTCTCGGAGAGCGACGCGAGGATCGCCAAGATCGGACCGCCGCCGGCGCTCGAGGCGGCCCTGGCCAAGGGGCAGATCGACGCGTTCGTGCTCAGCCCGCCCGAGGGCCCGAAGATGGAGGAGCAGGGCGTCGGCAGCGTGCTGCTGCGCAACAGCGAGCTGCCGGAGCTGAAGAAGTTCTGCGGCCTCGGCCTGGTGACCACCAAGGAGTTCGCCGAGCAGAACGGCGACCTGGTCCGCAAGGTCGCCGCGAGTCTCGCCGACGCCAGCGCCACGGTGCGCAGCGACCCGGCACGCGTCGCCAACACGCTGCAGAAGGCGTACTACCCGAAGGTCGCCGAGCCGCTGATGCGCGAGTCGGTCGAGCAGCTCGAGCCGTCGATCCGCGGCAAGGGGCGGATGGACGCGGCGATGCTCGGAGCCGTGGTGCGGTTCGTCGAGGAGACCGACGGGCACGACCTGTCCATCGACGCGAAGTCGGGCGAGGGCGAGTGGTGGACCAACGACTACCTGCCGAAGAACGGGTGACGGAATGCCTCGATCCGACAGGGTCGGGACGGGCACCGCGGTGCTCGAGCTCGACGACGTGCGCAAGTCGTTCACGAGCCCTTCGGGAGACAGCCTCACCGTTCTCGACGGGGTCTCGGTACGGCTCGTCGAGAACCAGTTCACCGTGCTCGTCGGACCGAGCGGCTGTGGCAAGACGACACTGCTCGAGGTCGCCGTCGGCCTGAGCCAACCGACGTCGGGCGAGGTGCGGTGCTTCGGGCAGTCGCTCACGCAGCTGCGCAAGGACGTCGGCTACATCACCCAGCAGGCCAACCTGTTCCCCTGGTACACACTGCGCGAGAACGTCCAGCTACCGCTGCAGCTACGCGGCGTCGACCGGGCCGAGCGGGTGGAACGGGCCGACAGGTTCATCGAGATCGCCGGCCTCACCGGCTTCGGGGACCACTTCCCGCACCAGCTCTCCGGCGGCATGCAGAAGAGGGCGTCGATCATCAGGACGCTCATCTACGACCCACAGGTCATCCTCATGGACGAGCCGTTCGGCGCGCTCGACGCCCAGACCCGCATGATCATGCAGGACTACCTGCTGACCATGTGGGCCGAGACGAGGGCGACGGTGTTCTTCGTGACCCACGACCTGCAGGAGGCCGTGATCCTCGCCGACAACGTCGTGCTGCTCACCGGGCAACCGACGAAGGTCAAGACCGACATCGCGATCGACCTGCCCCGCCCGCGCAACGTCTTCGAGCCGTACGCGATGCCGGGGTTCGTCGAGACGTACGACAAGGTCTGGAACATCTTCAAGAGCGAGATCCGCGGCCAGCTGGTCCGCGTCCACGACGGGAGCGACCAGTGAGGGAGATCGGCATCGAGTACGTCAGCGGCCTCGTGCAGGACGAGGTCGCGCTCTCCGACACCGAGATCGTCGACGCGGTCGAGGGTGCGTTGCACGCGCAAGGTAAGGGCGAGACCGTGATCGAGCCGCGCGTCCACCTCGAGCCGGGTGCGGAGCTGAACGGCCACTTCAACGTGCTGCGCGGCTGCATCAAGCCGCTCGGCGTCGCTGGGGTCAAGGTCGTCGGCGACTACGTCGACAACTACCGCCGCGGCCTGCCGTCCGAGCTCGCGCTGCTGAACCTCTTCGACATGCACACCGGCGTCCCGCTCGCCGTGCTCGACGCGACGAGGATCACCGAGATGCGCACGGGTGCCCTGACCGCCGTCGGCGCGAAGTGGCTCGCCCGCAGTGACTCGAAGGTGCTGGGCCACATCGGCGCGCGCGGCACGGCGTACTGGAACGTCCGGCTGCTCGACGGCATCTTCGACTTCGACGAGATCAGGGTGCACTCGCGGCGGCCGGAGAGCCGCGACACGTTCGCCGAGCGCCTGTCGAAGGACCTGGGCAAGCCGGTGCGGGCGACGTCGGACTGGGAGTCGTGCGTGCGGGGAGCCGACATCGTGGTCGAGGCGTCACGCCTGCCCGAGCCGGAGCCGCTGCTGCGGACGGCGTGGATCGAGCCCGGCGCGTTCGTGGTGCCGTACGGCACGATGAGCGCCGTCGAGCTGTCGCTCACCGACGTGATGGACAAGCTCGTCGTCGACGACTGGTCGCAGTGCCGCGGCGGGAAGTTCGGCGCGCTGCGCCGGCACGTCGAGACCGGCCGGCTCAGCGAGGAGACCCTGCACGCCGAGCTGTGCCAGATCGTGGTCGGTGAGAAGCCGGGACGCGAGTCGGATGAGGAGACCACCCTCTTCTGGCACCGCGGCCTGTCGCTGTCGGACATCGCCCTCGGCCACGCGTACCTGCGCCGCGCCCGTGAGCTGGGCATGACCCAGGCGCTGCCCCTGACCCGCGTCTGACTCCTACGGGCGGAGGCCGGCGACGAGGTCGCTCGGCACGACCCGCACGGCGAACGGCTCGTCGGCGTCGTACGGCTGGTCACCGACGACGTGGGCGACCCGCTCGTACACACCGTCCGCGGACAGCGCGAACACCGTGAGCGCAGGCTCGTCGCGGTCGGGATCGACCAGCCAGTACCGCGGCACGCCCAGCCGCTCGTAGAACGCCTTCTTCAGGTTCGCGTCATGCAGCCGGCTCGTCGGCGAGATCACCTCGACCGTGAGCACCGGCGCTGCCGGCAGGAACTTCTCCGTCAGGTCGGCATACCGCGCGACGAGCACATCCGGCTGCACCTCGTTCGCGCGATCGGGCCGGACGCCGAACGGGGCGTGCAACGTGCGGAACTCCCGCGGGCCCGCGCCGCGCAGGAGCACCGCGATCGCGAGGCTGACCTCGCCGTGCGGCCAGCCGGGTGCCGGACTCACCAGCAGCTCGCCGTCGATGAGCTCGTACCTGCGACCGTCATCGGGCATCGTCTCCAGGTCATCGACCGTGAAGGGACGCGACATGCCCGTCAGGCTCATGGCCGTCATGATCCCTCCTTTCTCCGTCGGGCGCCAGCATGACGGAGCGGACCGGCGGCGGGCCGCAGCCGACGGGATCTGTGGATGACCGACCCGAGGCTGCGTCCGGTCAACTCTCCCGCCGACCCAGGTCGCCGACCTGCTCGGCGTACCAGACGACCTCGCTCACGTGCTCGGCGATCGTGCGGAGGGTCCAGCTGTCGCCGCGGTCGGCGTCCCAGGCGGCGCTGCCGGCCGCGGCGTACCGGAGCGCGAAGGTGCGACCCAGCCTGGTCAGGCGCTGCTCGGCCTCACGCAGGTCGGCCTCGGTGAAGCGCGCCCAGTCGGCGTCGACGGTGACCTTGCTCTCCGCCCAACCGTTCGGCTGGGTCGGTGCGCCGGCGAGCAACGCCTCGACCTCGGCGAGGTGGTCGACGAGGTGGTCGGCGATCCTGCGTACCGCCTTGTGCGGGGTGTAGATCCGAGCGCCGTCGTCGGCGGGCGTGACGCGGGGCACGCCGTCCCACGCGAGCCAGGTGCGGGCGAGGTCGAGGCACCGGTCGACCGCGGTCTCGACGGCGGAAGCGGGGTTGATGTCGGTCATGCCGCGGACGTTAGCCGCGGAACGCTTCGGTGCCGGCCGAAAGGCGTCCGGCATACGCTGCCGGGATGGAACGCGACCTCGCGCCGGTGGCGGCGATCATCGCCGAGCCCGCCCGTGCCGCGATGCTCGACGCACTGCTGTCCGGCCGGGCCATGCCGGCGGGCGAGCTGGCGCGCGTCGCCGGGGTGAGCGCGTCCACCGCGAGCGAGCATCTCGCCCGGATGCGGCAGGTAGCGCTGGTCGACGTGGTCCGGCAGGGGCGACACCGCTACTACCGGCTCGCGAACGTGGCCGTCGCGCAGGCGCTCGAGGCACTCGCGCACATCGCGCCGCCCCGACAGATCAGGTCGCTGCGCCAGTCCCGGCAGGCGGAGTCGCTCGCGTTCGCGCGGACGTGCTACGACCACGTCGCCGGGACGTTGGGCGTCACGATTCTCGACGGCTTCCTCGCGCGGGACTGGCTCACCGACGCCGACGGCGGGTACGGCGTGACGTCGCACGGTGCGGAGGAGCTGGGGCGGTGGGGAGTCGACGTCGCCGACGCACGGCGCAGGCGGCGTGCCTTCGCTCGACCGTGCCTGGACTGGACCGAGCGCAGGTACCACCTCGCCGGCGCGCTCGCCGCCGCCTGGACCACACGCATGCTCGACCTCGGCTGGGTCGTGCCC
Organism: Streptosporangiales bacterium; assembly: GCA_009379955.1. Taxonomy (NCBI): domain Bacteria; kingdom Bacillati; phylum Actinomycetota; class Actinomycetes; order Streptosporangiales; species Streptosporangiales bacterium. The sequence continues at coordinate 12,169 of WHST01000086.1, forward strand.
AGGACGAGCGACAGCCGCGCGCTCCGGTTGACGCGGAAGGGAGCGGCAGGCGTGCACGAGCTGCTCCGGATCGACACCCTGCAGGCGTAGTCCCGGTCAGTCGGGGATCGTGGCCGCGAGCAGGTCGTCGAGGGTGTCCGCCTTCTCCACGCCGTCGACGAGCTCGCGCAGCCGGCGCGCCTGCGCCGCGCCGAGCACGGGGTCGACGAGGTCGTGGTACTTCGCGGCGAGCTCGTCGTCGCTCATCCGGTTCTCCGGCGTGCCCGTCGCCGCGAGCACGTCGACGGTCTGCGTGCGGCCGTCGCCGAGGACTGCGGTGGCGTGGGCCTGGGTGTGCGGGACGTCCGTGTCGGGCCGCAGCTCGATCCGCGCCATCAACGCCCGCACGTCGGGACGCACGACGTTGGTGTCGGTGAACTGGTGCTCGCCCGCCGCGCCGTCGATGAGCGCGATCGCCGAGGCGAAGACGGTGCTGAACTTCCCCTCGAGACCGGTGCGGGGCTCCAGCCTGCCGGTCAGCTCGACGACGAGGGGGTTGACCCGCAGCTCGATGCGCTCGACCTGCTCGGCGTCGATCGCATGGTCACGACCGAGCCTGCGCACGGAGTCGATCACCGGATGGGCGACCACGCCGCAGGCGTACGGCTTGACCCCGTTGCGGAAGATCTCCCACCGCTCGCCGAGCGCGTCGGTCAGCCGGCCCGCGTCCGCGTCGGTCGCGGTGACCGCGAGCAGCCCGCGCCTGCCCTGGATCGGGTCGGGCGCGGTGGTGTAGCCGTGCCCGGCCAGCAGCGCCGACGTCAGGCCGTCGGCGGCGGCGCGGCCGGAGTGGAACGACTTGGTCATCGACCCGAAGTGCTCCCGGTGCCCGCTCGCCTGGGTGGACGCGAGCCCGAGCGCGTACACGACCTCGCCCGGCGTCAGGCCGGCGAGCACCGCCGACGCGCTCGCCGCGGCGAGCGTGCCCGTCGTGCCGGTCATGTGCCAGCCGATGTCGTAGTGCGTGGGGTAGAGGGCGAGGCTGACCCGCGCGCCCACCTCGTACCCGAGGGCGTGCGCCCGCACGACCTCGCTCCCGGTCAGTCCCCGCCACTGCGCCAGCGCGAGCGACGACGCGTACAGCGGCACGGTGGGGTGCAGGATCGTCGGCACGTGCGTGTCGTCGAAGTCGAAGACATGCCCGGCGACGCCGTTGGCCAGCGCCGCGTCGGTGGCACGCACCCGGTCGGCCGTGCCGAGCAGGAGCGCCTGCGGGTGGCCGCCGAGCTCACGGACGTACGCGCGGACGAGCCGCGGCGCCTCGGCGTCGACCGCGCCGATCGTGACGCCGAGGAAGTCGAGCAGGCACCGCCTGCTCTCGGCGAGGACGTCGTCGGGGACGTCGGCGTCGTCGGTCTCCGCGAGGAAGCGGGCCAGGGCCGCGGTCTCCGGACTCGTCCTATCGTCGAGATCATTCCGCATCGCGATAAGCCTTCCCGATCTATAGAAGTCGGCAGCGTAGCATCGCGTCCCGCCCTTGTGTCACCCCGAACGGACGACCTAATGTGTCCGCATTGCAGCACCTCTTTCTGCGATACGGAACGTGGGGGAGACGTCGGCATGACGACCACCGTGGCGCTCGCCGAGTTCGCCGCCGGCCTGACGGCGACGTCGACCCCGCCCGAGGTCACCCACCAGGCCAAGCGCGCTCTGCTCGACTGGGCCGGTGTCACCCTGGCCGGCAGCCGCACCGACGCCGCGCGCATCGCGTACGACGCCGGGCTGTCGGCGGGAGGGCCGGGCACGTCACCGGTCGCCGGTCGCCGCGAGGGCAGGAGCCCGGCGTTCGCGGCGCTGGCCAACGGGATCGCCTCGCACGTGCTCGACTACGACGACACCTTCAACCCCGGCCTCACCACGGTGCACGGCAGCGCACCCGTCTGGCCGGCCGTGCTCGCCGCCGCCCACGCGCGCGGGTCGTCGGGTGCCGCGGCGCTGACCGCGTTCGTCGCGGGCTACGAGACCGAGGTGCGGGTGGCGCTCGCCGCGGGACCGGCGCACTACGACATCGGGTGGCACGTGACCGGCACCGTCGGGCACCTCGGCGCGGCCGCGGCGGTGGCGAACGTCCTCGGCCTCGACGCGGCGACGACGGTCGCCGCGCTGGGCACCGCCGGCACGCAGGCCGCCGGGCTCAAGGCGGTCTACGGCAGCATGGGCAAGTCGCTGCACCCGGGCAAGGCCGCGATGGACGGCCTGCTGTCGGCGTACCTCGCGGCCGGTGGTTTCACGTCGTCCACCGCGATCGTCGAGGCGCACCGCGGCTTCCTCGACATCCTCACCACGGACGCGGTCGCCGAACGCGCGACCGAGGGCCTCGGCGAGCGGTGGTTCCTGCCGAGGGACGGCTTCAAGGCGTACGCCTGCGGGTCGCTCGCCCACCCCGCCATCGACGCGGTGCTACGGCTGCGCGCGGAGCACGGCCTCGACCCCGCGGACGTGGCGGCCGTCGAGGTCGAGGCGCACGACTACGTCGTCTCGACCACGGGGAACAAGGAGCCGCGAACGGGCCTGGAGGGCAAGTTCAGCGTGTTCCACTGCGTCGCCGTGGCCGTCGTCGACGGGGCCGCACGGTTGGCGCAGTTCACCGACGACCGTGTCACCGACCCGGCCGTCATCTCCGTCCGCGACCGGATCACCGTGCTGGTCGACCCGGAACGTGCGAAGGACTCCGCCCTCGTGCGCATCCGGCTCACCGGCGGGCGGACCCTCACCTGCGAGACGGCGCACAACAAGGGCACGCCGGAGAACCCGATGTCCGACGACGACCTGACCGAGAAGTTCGGCGACCTGGCCGGCGACGTGCTCGGCACGGAGGCCGCCGCGGCGCTGGCCGGCGTGATCTGGAGGATGGACTCCGTCGACGACGTCCGCGAGCTGACGGAGGCGCTGCGTGCCTGACCCCACAAGCAAGACCGCGCTCGTCACCGGAGGCGCCCGCAACATCGGTCGCTCGACGTGCCTCGCACTGGCGAGAGACGGCATGGACGTCGTCGTCGTGACGCGGCAGGACCTCGAGTCCGCGCGTGCGGTCGCGCGGGAGTGCAGTGCGCTCGGCGTACGGTCGATCGCCGAGCGGTGCGACGTCTCGCAGCCGCGGGAGGTCGAGGCACTGGCGAGTCGGCTCGCGACCGCCGGCGACGAGGTCGACGTCGTGGTGAACAACGCCGCGATCAGGCCGCAGCAACCGTTCGAGGAGATCGACTGGGACGACTGGCGGCTGGTGACGGGCACGATTCTCGACGGCGCGTTCCTCACCTGCCGGTCCTTCACCCCCGGGATGACCCGTCGGGGCTGGGGCAGGGTCGTGAACGTCATCGGCGTCCGCGCGCAGTCGGGCGCCGCCCGCCGCGCTCACGTCGCCGCCGCCAAGACCGGGCTGATCGGCCTGACCAAGGCGCTGGCGTCCGACCTCGGCCCGCACGGCGTCACGGTCAACGCCGTATCCCCCGGCACGATCGCGACCGACCGCGACGACGCCGACCCCGCCCGCCTGACCGAGCGCCGCGGCATCGGCGCGCTGGACCGGTTCGGCACGCCCGACGAGGTCGCCGCGGCCGTGGCGTTCCTCGCCGGCGACGCCGCGTCGTACGTCACCGGCCAGGTGCTCGGGGTCAACGGCGGCGAGTACATGCCCGGCTGACGGTCGTCTCGGGTGGTCTACGGCTCTCTAGGCCCACGACTAGACGGGCGTAGACGACGCCAGACAACCGGCCGGCGCGACACGCCTAGCGCTGTCTAGCGAAATCTACGAGGCGCGCTAGAGATCGTTATACCGTCCGAGACATGGATCCCGTGCGCAACCCGTACGCCCCGGGCGCCGGCCAGCGCCCGCCGCAGCTCGCCGGCAGGGAGCGGGAGACCACCACGTTCGACGTCGTCCTGGAACGGGTCGCCCACAACCGGCCCGAGCGCAGCCTGCTGCTCACCGGGCTGCGCGGCGTCGGCAAGACCGTGCTGCTCAACGCGCTGCGCTCGCAGGCGATCGGCCGGCTGTGGGGCACCGGCAAGCTCGAGGCCAGGCCCGACCAGTCGATCCGCCGTCCAGTCGCCGCCGCCCTGCACATGGCGATCAGGGAGATCGCGCCCCGCCACCGCGACCCCGACCGGGTCGACGCCTTCCTCGGCGTCCTGAAGGCGTTCGCGCTGAAGGCGTCGACCGGCCCCCGCGACCGGTGGCAGCCGGGCATCGACGTGCCCGCCACGAAGGGCAGGGCCGACTCGGGCGACATCGAGATCGACCTCACCGAGCTCTTCCTCGACGCGGCGTCGGTGGCGACCGACCTCGGCGTCGGCATCGCGCTGTTCGTCGACGAGATGCAGGACGTCGAGCCGGCCGACATCTCCGCGGTCTGCGCGGCCTGCCACGAACTCAGCCAGCAGGATGCGCCGCTGCTCGTCGTCGGCGCGGGACTCCCGCACCTGCCGGCCGTGCTCTCCACCAGCAAGAGCTACTCCGAGCGCCTGTTCTCGTACGTCCGCATCGACCGGCTCGACCGCGACGCAGCCGACGCGGCGCTGTGCGTACCGGCCGAGCGGGAGGGCGTCACGTTCGAGCCCGAGGCGCTCGACGCGCTCTACGAGGCGAGCGGCGGATACCCGTACTTCGTACAGGCGTACGGCAAGGCGACCTGGGACTCCGCCGCCACCGATCCGATCACGGCGGGTGACGTGCGGATGGCCGCGCCGCAGGCCGACAGCGAGCTCGCCGTCGGCTTCTTCGGCAGCAGGTACGAGCGGGCGACGCCGGCCGAACGCGACTACATGCGGGCGATGGCCACGCTCGGCGACGACGCCGTGCCCACCTCCGACGTCGCCGTGACGCTCGACCGCAAGCCGGCCTCGCTGTCCCCTGCCCGCGACGCGCTCATCAAGAAGGGTCTCGTCTACGCGGCCGAACGCGGCCTCGTCGCGTTCACCGTCCCACATTTCGGACGCTTCCTGCGCGGCCAGCCCACCTGACCGGGGACGGCGCCACCACAGCGCGTCTCACCGTTCGGGCATTCGCTCGCCGGTTGACCGTTTCGTTTGGCACTCTTGGTGCATGACCGCCTCCGTAAATGCGCCGGGCAACCTGCTCGTGGCGCGGCTCCACGTGGATCACCACCACGTGTCGAGCGCGGTCTGTCTGCAGGCCTGATCCTCCCGCCGTCCTGTCCTTCCCCTGGCCACCCGTGTCGGTATGCCGGGCGAACACGTGAACGGGAGCGCCCATGGCGCTGCAGACCGAGCCCAAGCCCGACGCGGTGGACCCGAAGTCCGCGCGCGCGAAGCCGTCGACGCCCGCGCCGCGCGCGAAGAAGCGCGCCGGCCGGTTCACCGGCCAGGGCCAGTGGGCGCTGGCCCAGCTCGAACCGCTCAACCCCAACGAGCGGATGAAGAAGGACGACGACGCGCTCAACGTCCGCGCCCGCATCGAGAACATCTACGCGCACACCGGCTTCGCCGGCATCGACCCGCAGGACCTGCGCGGCCGGTTCCGCTGGTGGGGCCTGTACACCCAGCGCAAGCCGGGCATCGACGGTGGTCGTACGGCGACACTCGAGCCCGAGGAGCTCGAGGACGAGTACTTCATGATGCGCGTCCGGGTCGACGGCGGGCAGCTCGACGTCGAGCAGCTGCGCACGATCGCCGAGATCTCCCGTACGTTCGCCCGCGACTCCGCCGACATCACCGACCGGCAGAACATCCAGCTGCACTGGGTGCAGGTCGAGGACGTCCCGGAGATCTGGCGCCGGCTCGAGTCCGTCGGCCTGTCCACCCAGGAGTCCTGCGGCGACTGCCCGCGGGTGGTCATCGGCAGCCCGGTCGCCGGCATCTCCGCCGACGAGATCGTCGACGGCACACCGGCGATCCGCGAGATCGCGGACCGGTACCTCGGCGACCCGGAGTTCTCCAACCTGCCGCGCAAGTACAAGACCGCGATCTCCGGCGCTCCCGTCCAGGACGTCGCGCACGAGATCAACGACATCGCGTTCATCGGCGTCGAGCACCCCGACCACGGCCCCGGCTTCGATCTGTGGGTCGGCGGCGGCCTCGCCACCAACCCGCAGCTCGCCCTGCGTCTCGGCGCCTGGGTGCCCGTCGAGGAGGTCCCCGAGGTGTGGGCCGGGGTGACCCGGGTCTTCCGCGACTACGGGTACCGCCGGCTGCGCAACCGCGCGCGGTTGAAGTACCTCATCGCCGACTGGGGCGTCGAGCAGTTCAGGTACGTGCTGGAAGGCGAGTACCTGAAGCGCAAGCTCGTCGACGGACCCGCGCCGCCGACGACGGAGGCCGACGATCACATCGGCGTGCGCAGGCAGCGCGACGGCCGCTACTACATCGGCTTCGCCCCGACGGTCGGCAAGATGTCCGGCACGCTGCTCGGGCAGATCGCCGACGCCGTCGAGGAGCACGGATCGGCCCGCCTGGCGACCACGCCGTTCCAGAAGTTCGTCGTGCTCGACGTCGAGGAGGACCGGGTCGAGTCGCTCGTGGAGACCCTCGGCGCCCTCGGGCTGCGGGCCAGGCCGAGCACGTTCCGCCGCAACACCATGGCCTGCACCGGCATCACGTACTGCAAGCTCGCCATCACCGAGACCAAGGACACCGCTGCCTGGCTGATCGACGAGCTGGAGCGCCGGCTGCCGGAGGTCGACGAGCCGATCACCGTCAACGTCAACGGCTGCCCCAACTCCTGCGCCCGGGTGCAGGTCGCGGACATCGGCCTCAAGGGCCAGATCATCGCCGGCCGCGACGGCGCGCAGGTGCCCGGCTACCAGGTGCACCTCGGCGGCCGGCTCGGTCAGGAGTCCGGCTTCGGCCGCAAGGTCCGCGCGCTGAAGGTCGCGTCCGACGACCTGCCCGACTACGTCGAACGCGTCGTCCGGCGCTACCTCGCCGGCCGCGCCGACGGCGAGCGGTTCGCGACGTGGGCGCTGCGGGTGAGTGACGAGGAGCTCCAGTGAGCGCAGGAGTGAGCGAGGGCGCCGGAGGTAGGGGCCGCGACGCCACCGGTACCGCTGAAACGCGGCTCGCGGCACCTGCCGCAGGCAACCGAGCGAGCGGGCGCGTATGAGCACGGGTACAGCCACGCTGCTGGAACGGACGCACGAGGGCACGGATCACGGCGCCTGGCTGCGGTACCTGGCCGACCGGGCCGCCGTGGAACTGGCCGATGCGCCGGCGGCGGAGATCGTCCGCTGGGCGTCGGCGGCGTTCGGCGACCGGCTGGCCGTGACCGCGTCGATGGCGGACTCCCTGGTGATCGACCTGGCGTCGCGGGTGGCGCCCGGAGTCGACGTGCTGTTCCTCGACACCGGCTACCACTTCGTCGAGACCATCGCGACGCGTGACGCCGTCGCGGCCACGTATCCCGTACGGGTCAGGTCGATCGAGCCCGAGCAGACCGTCGCGGAGCAGGACGAGGCGTACGGTCGCGACCTGTTCGCCCGCGACCCCGACCGGTGCTGCGCGCTCCGCAAGGTGGCGCCGCTCGACCGGGCGCTCGAGGGCTACACGGCGTGGCTCACCGGGCTGCGGCGCGACGACTCGCCCGCACGCGCGGACACACCGGTGGTCGCGTACGACGAGGCGCGCGGCAAGGTCAAGGTCAACCCGATCGCCGCGTGGACGGACGAGCAGGTGGCGGCGTACATCGAGACACACAGCGTGCTCGTCAACCCGCTGCTGTCCGACGGGTATGGCTCCGTCGGCTGCGCGCCGTGCACCAGGCGGCTGCGTCCGGGCGAGGACGCCAGGGCCGGCCGCTGGGCCGGGCTCGCCAAGTCCGAGTGCGGGATCCACCGATGAAGACGGCGCAGGAGCTCGACGAGCGCGCTGCCGGAAGTGTGGGCGGAGGCGGGCGCGCATGAGCGGCGACAGGTATCCCCTCTTCCTCGACGTCGCGGGCAAGGCGGTGCTGGTGGTCGGGGCCGGCAGGGTCGGCACCCGGCGGGCGACCGCGCTCGCCGACGTCGGCGCGCTCGTCACGGTCGTCGCGCCCGAGGCGTCCGAGCGGGTCAGGGACGACGGCCGCCTGGCGTGGGTCGCGCGGGCGTACGCGCCCGGCGACCTCGACGACGTGTGGGTCGTGCACGCCGCGACCGGCGACCCCGAGGTCAACGCCCGCGTCGCCGCGGACGCCGAGCGGCGCAGGCTGTGGTGCGTGCGCGCCGACGACGGACGTAAGTCCGCTGCGTGGACGCCCGCGGTCTCACGGGTCGACGACGTCACCGTCGCGGTGAGCGCCGGGCGCGACCCGCGCACCGCGGTCGCCGTCAGGGACGCGATCATCGAGCGGATCGCCCTCGACCTCGAGTGCGGCACGCTCCCGGTGCACAAGCGGCGCCGCCGGGCGAACGGGCACGTCACCCTGGTGGGCGGCGGTCCCGGCGATCCCGGCCTGGTCACGACCCGCGGCCGCCGCGCCCTCGCCGACGCCGACGTGGTGGTCGTCGACCGCCTCGCCCCCCGCGCCCTGCTGGCGACCCTGCACGACGACGTCGAGGTCGTCGACGTCGGCAAGACCCCCGGCCGGCCGTCGATCGGCCAGGACGACATCAACCGCCTCCTCGTCGACCGGGCGCGGGCCGGACACCACGTCGTCCGGCTCAAGGGCGGCGACCCGTTCGTCTTCGGCAGGGGCGGCGAGGAGATGCTCGCCTGCCGGGAGGCCGGGGTTCCCGTCACGGTCGTGCCCGGGGTGACGAGCGCCTTCTCCGGCCCGGCCGCCGCCGGCATCCCGGTGACGCACCGCGGCCTGTCGCGGGCCGTCACCGTGGCGTCCGCGCACGACGAGCTCGACTGGGCCGCGCTCGCCGCGCTCGACAGCACCCTGGTGCTGCTGATGGGCGTCGGCACGCTGGCGCACACCGCCGACCAGCTGGGGCGGCACGGACTCCCCCCCGACACGCCGGTGACGGTCGTCGAGCGCGCCTACCTGCACGACCAGCGGACGACGACGGCCACCCTCGACACGATCGGCCGGGTCGCGCGGGAGCGCGGCGTCAGCAACCCGGCCGTGGTGGTGATCGGGGAGGTTGCCGCACTCGCGACAACAGCGCAGGAGCTCGACGAGCGCGCCGCCGATTCACTCTTCGGGCTGCCGACCGCGTAGCACCTCCCGCCCTCCGGGTTCGTGACCGCTTTGTCACCGGGCGTCGTAGGTGCCGGAACGCCGGTGCGATGCCGAACGATGATGCACAGTAAGGGGTAGGTCGACACCGTGCCCCCAGGGAGCCGGCCGCCAGGTCGACCTCCCCGACTGACGTCCGGCCGCGCGAGGCCCCCCGCGCGAGTCGACCGTTCGGAGGTAGTGATGTCCGCGACGAGCGACGCCGCCTTCACTCCCTTGCACGCGCCACGACACGCGGCCGGCGGCGGGCTCCTTCTCGTCGAACGCCTCCACGAGGTCGTGGCGTGCATCAACTCCGACGCCGGTCTCGACACCGTCCTGCAGCGCATCTGCGCGGCGGCACTCGACCTCGTCGACGCCGACCTGTCGATGTTCCTCCGCCTCGACGGCCGGCACTGGCGGCCGACGGTCGTCCGTCGCGACCAGCCCACGCCGGCGTGGGACCACGTCGCGGTCCATGGTGACGACTGGGTGACCCAGCTCGTCCGCGACGGCGGGGGGTGGTGCGCGTTCCCCGTCGACGACGTCAGCCCGGTGGTCGCCGGGGTCGTCAACGCCGCCATGCCCGCCGCCGGCACCGGCATGGTCGCCGCGGTCCGGGCGTCCGGACAGGCCCATGGCGCCCTCGTCGTCGTCTACGCCGACGGCAGACGCACCCCCGAACCCGCCGAGATCGACGTGCTCGTGCTCCTCGCCGAGCACGCCGGCGTCGCGATCGGGCACGCCCAGTCCTCGGCCGAGATGGTGCGGGGCCAGCAGCACCAGCATGTGATCGTCGAGGCCACGGAGGACGGCCTCGCCGTGCTCGACGGCGACGGCCTCGTGCTGCAGTGGAACCGCTCGGCCGTACGCCTCACCGGGGTGCCGGTCGACGAGGTCGTGGGCAAGCCGCCGCCGTTTCCGGTCTCCGAGCCCGGCCAGGTGCTCGACCACCGCCTACCGTCCGGTCGGTGGCTGGAGATCCTGACGTCGACGGTGCCGGAGAGCGAAGACCTCGTCGTGGAGTTCCGCGACGTCTCGTCGGCCAAGGAGCTCGAACGCGCGAAGGACCTCTTCCTCGCGACCGCCGCCCACGAGCTGCGTACACCGGTGACGGCGATCCACGGCTTCTCCAGCACCCTGCTCCACCGCTGGGAAGACCTCGCCGACCCGGGTCGGCGGGCGGCGGTCGAGGTCGTCGCCGAACGCTCGGCCGCCCTCGCCTCCGTCGTCGACAAGGTGGTGGTCGGCAGCACCGTCGCCGGCCAGGACGCCGAGGTCACGCCCGAGTCGCTCGACCTCGTGGTGGTGCTCGGGGAGATCCTCGCGGGACAGGTTCTACCGCCCGGTCAACACCGCGTCGTCCTCGACGTGCCCGACGAGGCGCCCCAGGCCTGGGGCGATTCTCGCGCGGTCACGGAAATCGTCCGGCAATTGCTGGAGAACGCCGTGAAGTTTTCGCCCGATGGCGGCGACGTCGTCATTCGCGTGTGGAATGACGACGTCCACGTCGGTTTCACGGTCCGCGACGAGGGCATCGGCATCGACCCGACCGACCGCGACCGGGTGTTCGAGCTCTTCTACCAGGGCTGTACGGGTGATCGGCGCCGATTCGGCGGCCTGGGACTGGGCCTGTACATCGTGAGACAACTCGTCCGGGCCCAGGGCGGAACGGTGTCGGCGTCTCCCGCCGCTGGACGCGGCACCGAGATGCGCGTCGGTCTGCCGCGTGTCACACCGGCCTGATTCCGCGGTGTGCGCGACCAGCTGTGCCGATGCTTGCCAACCCGACTCGAAAGGGTCGCTCTTGCAGGGCGGGGTGCGGCTTTCGAGCACTTTCGAGTCGATTGGAAAGTAAACGGCTCGAGCACCGTCGACGGGGGACACAACAGTGCTCGAGCCGCGAGTGAAACTATAAGAGACGACAGACCGACGGCAAGGGCCCTGCCGTCGATTCGCGGCAAGATCTACTGTGCGACTCGGCTTCTCCGCGGCTCGTCACGCCCGGTGATCAACTTCGGGTCCACGGTCGGTGGTCAGACCGCCATACGAGTCGATCCGAACCGGGTGATCACGCTCGGCGCCACCCGATAGATTCTGACCAGGATACCCGCGGTCGAGAGGGGGAGGCGATTTGCCCAACTGGCACGCCAAGGCCGCGATCCAGGCCACGATGTCCGTGCTTCCCGGTCGGCAGCGACTCAACCGGATGTTCCAGAAGCACCTGACCCACTCGCTCGACCTCAGCGACGAGTACCTGCTCGGGAAGTGGGAACGCGCGCAGGCGCACGTCGAGGGATGGCGCGAGCACGGACAGTCGAGACGTCCCGGCGACGACCGCTTCGTCGCGGTCGAGATCGGCACCGGGTGGTTCCCGGTGACGAGCGTCGGCATGATCCTGTGCGGTGCGGAGCGTGTACGCACGTACGACGTCCAGTCGCTCGCCGACCGGCCCACGGTGCTCGCGGTCATGGCACGCTTCGCGCAGCTGATCGACGACGGGGCGATCGACCCGCCGAGCCAGGTCGGCAGGGAGCGCCTCGAGCTCGCCCTGTCCGAGCCGGAGGGCCGCGCGGGACACGAGCTGCTCGCGCTGCTGGGCGTCGACATCCACGTCCGCGACCCGCGGCAGACCGGGCTCCCCGACCGCGGTGTCGACCTGGCCGTGTCGACCAGCACGCTCGCCCACATCCCGCCCGACGCCCTGCACCGACTGCTCGTCGAGATCCGGCGGATCACCGCCACCGGCGGCATCATGAGCCACATCGTCGACATGGCCGACCACTACGCCCAGGTCGACGGCTCGATCAACAGGTTCAACTTCCTGCGCTACAGCAAGCGCCGGTGGCGGCTCTACAACAACCCGCTGCACTTCCAGAACCGGCTGCGGGTCAACGACTACCGCCAGCTGTTCCGCGACCACGACTGGGAGATCGTCGACGAGCACGACGTCTCGCGACCCGCGGAGGAGCTGCACGCGGTCCCGGTGCACCGCGACTTCGCGCACTACCGCGAGGAGGATCTCCTCGTCACCGCCGCCCGCTTCGTCTGCCGCCGCGCCTAGAGCGGGTCGCGGCTGATCGGGCACGACATGCAGCGCGGACCACCGCGTCCGCTGCCGAGCTCGCTGCCCGCGATCGGCACCACCTCGATGCCGAGGTCGGCCAGCCGCGCGTTGGTCTGGGTGTTGCGCTCGTACGCGACGCACACGCGCGGCGCGATGGCGAGGGTGTTGTTGCCGTCGTCCCACTGCTCGCGCTCCGCGGTGACCGGGTCGAGCCCGGTGTCGATGACCCGCAGCACGTCGATGCCCATCGCGTCGGCGGCCGCGGCGAGGAACGGCCGGGGGCCCTCGACCCGCGGTGTCTCGCCGTCCGGGGTGAGGGTGTACGCCACCAGCGCGTCGGCGATGTTCGGGTACATGACCACGGCGTCGACGTCGACCATCGTGCAGACGGTGTCGAGGTGCATCGTCGCGCGCTCCTGCGCGATCGGCACGGCGAGCACGGTGTGCGCGAGGCCGTGCTCGAACACGCGCGCCGCCAGCCGCTCGACGCCCGCTGGCTTGGTACGTTCGCCGGTCCCGACGGCGACGACACCCGGCGCGAGCAGCAGCACGTCGCCGCCCTCGAGCGGTTCGAGGTCGGGGCCGTACAGCATCGGGGTGTCCGCGAACCGCGGATGGTGCCGGTAGATCGTGTGCGTCAGGTTCGTCTCCCGCCGGCGCGCCGCCATCGCGAGTGACGTCACCGCGACCGTGCCGCCCACCCAGGCGCTGGAGTCGCGGGTGAACAGCAGGTTGGGCAACGGGTCGACGACGAAGTCGCTCGTGTCCATCAGCGCGTACGTGAGCCCGCGGCCGTCCGGCAGCTCGTCGTGCGCCAGGCCCGCGACGAGGACGGCGGCGAGCTCCTCAGGGGCGAGGTCGCCGAGGAACCCGACCACCCGGTCACGCAGCGCGTCGCCGAGCCGGACGTCGTCGACGGCACCGCTGATCGCCTCGACCCTGGCCGCCTCGACGGCGAGGGTCTCGCGCAGCAGGTCGACGACGTAGAGCACCTCGACGCCGCGGTCGGTGAGCGCCCGCGCGAACGCGTCGTGCTCCTGCTGCGCGCGCGACACCCACGGGATGCCGTCGAACAGCAGCTGGTCGTTGTTGCGCGGGGTGAGGCGACGCAGCTCGTCGCCCGGCCGGTGCAGCAGCACGGTGCGCAGCCGGCCGACCTCACTGTCCACGGTGTGGTTTGGCACGGCCGAAATCTACTCCCCGGGCGGGATCAGGACCGCGGGGTTGAGTATCCCCGCGGGGTCGACCGTCCGCTTGACGGCCCGCAGCACCTCGACGCCGAGCGCGCCCACCTCGTCGGTCATCCACGGCCGGTGGTCCGCGCCGACGGCATGGTGGTGGGTGATCGTCGCGCCGAGGTCGGTGATGGCCTCGAGTGCCGCCCGCTTGGCCGCCCACCACTGGCCCGCGGGGTCGTCGTCGAGGCGGCGGGCGATCACGGTGATGTAGAGGGACGCCCCAGTCGGGTACGCGTGCGAGACGTGCGCCATGACCACCGGCGGCGTGTCGAGGTCGGACAGGGTGCGTTCGAGTACGCCCACGACCGTCGCGTGCAGCTCGGCGAGGGACGACCAGTCGGCCGCGGTCTCCAGGGTCTCGGCGAGCAGCGACGCGTCGAGCAGCGCGTCGCGCAGGTACGGGGCGCCGTACCTGCCGTGCAGCCACGACTCACCGACCCGCTCGCCGAGTGGCACGCCGCCCTCGGCGCGCAGCACGGAGTCGGCGAGTGCCCGGCGGGCTCTGATGGTCGTGTTCGAGGTGCCCTCCCAGCCGGTGATCACGAGGCAGCCGCCGACATGGCCGCGCATGCGTTGGTACGCGCGCAGCGCGCGACCCGGGCGGCCGGCGAGGTCGAGGGTCACCGCGGTCTCGGTCTCGTCCGACAACCGGAGCAGGTCGGGCGCGACGTCGTCCTGGCGGAGCCGGCGGACGGCGGCGAGGCCGGCGGCGAAGTCGGGGAACGACCAGCCCAGGTAGCGCACGACCGTGGAAGCCGGGCGGACGCGCAGGCGTACCTCGGTGATCACGCCGAGGGCACCCTCGGACCCGACGAACAGCTCGCGCAGGTCGGGCCCTGCCGCGGACCGCGGACCCCGGCCGAGCTCCAGCGTGCCCCGAGGCGTGGCGACCCGCAGGGCGACGACGAGGTCGTCGATGCGGCCGACGCCGGTCGAGAGCTGCCCCGCCGAGCGGGTGGCCACCCAGCCGCCGACGGTCGAGCACTCCCAGGACTGCGGGAAGTGGCCGAGGGTGAGGCCCTGCTCGCCGAGGAGCCGCTCGGCGTCGGGACCGGTCACGCCCGGCTGCATGGTCGCGGTCTGCGACACCTCGTCGACGTCGACCAGGGCGTTCATGCGGGACAGGTCGAGGGTGATCGCGCACCGGTCGGGTCCGGCGCCGAGCCCGCCGACCACGCTCGTGCCGCCGCCGTACGGCACCACGGCGATCCCGTGCTCCTCGCACGCGCCCAGCACGGCGACCACCTCGTCGTGCGTCGCCGGTACGACGACGGCGTCGGGCGCGTCGACGGTGTCGTCGTCACGCCGGTGGAGGAGGTCGAGGTAGCTCATGCCGCCCGCCCGCGCGAGCCGGTCGGCCGCGTCGGTGCGTACGTGCGCGGTACCGACGGCGGACCGCAGGGCGGCGACCGCCGCGGGGGCGAGACGACCCGGCGGTACCCGCACCCGGCCGGACGGGCTGCGCTCCACCACGTCGACACCGAGCCTGCGGCGCAGCAGCCGCCGGTGCGTGCGCTCCAGCCGGACGACCGCGCCGGGGCCCGGCCACCTGACGTTCGCACGGGAGACCGTCGCGCTGTCCTGGCTGACCCCGTTCTCTGCGCTCATGCGATACAGTGTGACACATGCCGGCACTTCGTCACACCACGGACCAGGTGCTCGACGCCGTCCGGGAGTGCGTTCTCGCCGTCGGCGTCCGGCGCACCACGCTGACCGACGTGGCACGGCGGGCCGGCACCAGCCGCATGACGCTGTACCGACGCTATCCCGACCTCACCGCGCTCGTCGCTGAGCTGATGACCCGCGAGTTCGCCGAGGTGCTCCGCGACGTCCGCGACTCCGGCGAGGAACTGCCGACCGCGCGCGCACGCGCCGTGACCCACACCGTCGCCGCCGTCCGCGCGCTGCACGACAACCCGCTGTTCGTCAAGGTGCTCGACGTCGACCCCGAACTGCTCCTGCCGTACGTCATCGAGCGCGTCGGCACGACCCAGCACCTCGTCGTCGACCAGTTCCGCACGTGGCTCGACGAGGGCTTCGCCGACGGGTCGGTCCGGCAGGGCGACCGCGATGCCATGGCGTACGCACTCCTGCTCACCGTGCAGTCGTACGCCCTGTCCCTGCGCGCCGTCGCCGCCGACGGGGTCGGGGAGCAGCGCCTCTACGACGAGCTGCGCCACCTCCTGGACAGGAGCCTCGCCCCATGTTGACCACGTCGCTGTCCGCGACACGGCGCTCCCGCGACCTCGAGGCGCTCGCCAGGGGAGCGACCGTCGACGTCCTCGTCGTCGGCGGCGGCGTGACGGGCGCCGGCGTCGCGCTCGACGCCGCGAGCCGGGGGCTCTCGGTCGCGCTCGTCGAGGCGCACGATCTCGCATTCGGCACGAGCCGGTGGTCGAGCAAGCTCGTCCACGGCGGCCTGCGCTACCTCGCCGGCGGGCACGTCGGCATCGCGCACGAGAGCGCGGTCGAGCGCGGGCACCTGATGCAGCGCATCGCGCCGCACCTCGTCCACCCGTTGCCGCAGCTGATGCCGGAGTACGGCACCTCGCTGCGCGACCACCTGCGCTACGTCGGCATCGGCGGCGTCGCCGACGCGCTGCGCGCCGCGGCACGCACCCGCCGCGACACGCTGCCGAAGCCGCGGGTGCTCGGCCGGGTCGAGACGGGACGGCTCGCGCCGACGTTGCGTCCCGGCTTCAGCGGCGGCCTCACCATCTGGGACGGGCAGCTCGTCGACGACGCGCGCCTCGTCCTCGCGCTCGCCCGTACCGCCGCGGGGTACGGGGCGCGGATCGTCACCCGGTGCCGGGCACTGGAGGTGACGGGCGGCGGCGCACGGGTCCGCGACGAGCTCACCGGGGGGAAGCTCGACATCGCGGCCCGCGCCGTCGTCAACGCGACCGGCGTGTGGGCGGGCACGCTGACGTCCGACGTCGCGCTGCGACCGAGCCGCGGCACCCACCTCGTCGTCCGCGCCGAGACGGTCGGACGACTCGGCGTCGCGATCAGCGTGCCGTTCCCCGGCCAGCCGGGCAGGTTCCTCCTCGTGCTGCCGTGGAGCGACGGGCTCGCGCTCATCGGGCTCACCGACGTCGAGGCGGGCGTGGAGGTCCCCGACGTCCCGCGGCCGTCCGACGACGAGGTCGAGTCACTGGTGAGCGCGGCCAACGAGGTGCTGCGCGTGCCGATCGGCAGGGAGGACGTCGTCGGCACGTTCGCCGGGCTGCGGCCGCTGCTCGCCGACGGGCACGACGGCGACGGCGATACCGCCGACCTGTCCAGGCGGCACGCGGTGATCGTCGGTCCCGACGGGCTCGTCACGGTCACCGGCGGCAAGCTCACGACGTACCGGCGGATGGCCGAGGACGCCGTCGACGCCGCGGTGCGCCGCGGCCGGCTCACCGCCGGCCGGTGCCGGACCAGCTGGCTCCCGCTCGTCGGGGCGGCGGGAGCCGGCGTCCTCGACGGCGTCGACGCGCCCCGCCGGCTCGTCGAGCGCTACGGCACCGAGGCCACCCGCGTGCTCGCCGAGGCGCACGACGACCCGGCCCTGCTGCGGCCGATCGCCGACGGCCTGCGCGTCACGGGTGCGGAGCTGCGATTCGCGCTGCGGCACGAGGGCGCGCTCGACGAGGACGACCTGCTCGACCGACGCACCCGCGTCGGCCTCGTCCCCGCCGACCGTGCGGCCGCGCTCCCGGCGGCACGCGACCTCCTCGCCCTCACGCCCGGCTGACCAACCTATGAGGTCGAAGTCAAGTCCGGGCTTGAGGTGAGCTTGGGCATGGTGGGCTGGCTCACCGGCTGGATGCCGCTGAGCTTGGTCGTGGGTGGATGGTGGTGCGTCGCTGCGGGCGGTGCCTCGCGC